>SEAD01000226.1 GCA_004173355.1 Chitinophagaceae bacterium
CCATGGGCACCTCCCGGCGCAATGCCTCCGGCAGATCGCACCAAGCCTCCATCAGCAGTTCCGCCTGCTTGTAGGGGTAGAAATTGGAGCACCAAAAAAAGTAACGGCCCGTGATGCCGAAGCGTTCCTTCAGCATCGCCCGCTCCGCCTCCGTGCCGTTCGGATGGAATTCCCCGTGGGTGATGCCCTCATAGCTCTGAAGAAGTTTGGGAGCCACCTCCGGGTTGACGGAGAGGATCTGCTCACAGGCGAACAGCGTGTTGGTGATGACCAGCCGCGCTTTTTTCAACCCGTTGCGGCTCGCCCAACTCCGGTAGAATGACCGCAGACCGCCGATGCGGTTGGTGGAGGACAGGTGATGCAGGGTCAGCAGATGCATGGCCACCGGCAGCGGGGCGCGGACCGGTGCCAGACCCGTGGTCATCAGCACGTCGCAGCCGGCTTTTTTAGCCGCCGGTCCGATTTTGAAATGCTCCGCATGCAGCCTGGCGGCCAGCCGGTTATTGGCGGCATAGCCTTCCTTGATGGTGATGCGCGGGCTCTCCACATCCAGCCTCTGCCCCTCGGCGCAGAACAGCACAAACTCCACATCCTCATACAGTCTCAGCGATTCCCGCACAAAAGCGGTGAAAAGGGAGGTCAGTCCCGTTTTCCGGTCAGGCTGCTCACAGAGCAGTGAAAGTCCGATTTTCATGCCTGCGATGAATTCAGGGTTGGGATGCGGCGGGCACTGGACTGCCGCCACGCACCTCACGCAGAGTGGAGTTCAGCTCCTCTATCCAGCGGGGAGCCGCCGCCTCAATGCTGTGCTCACTTTCAAAATAGCTCCGCGCCGCAGTGCCAATCCGCCCGCGCAACTGCTCATCATCTGTCAGTGCCCTGACACTTTTGGCGAATTCCTCAGCCGTGTTGGCATGGAGGTAATCGACCCCACCCCTGATTCCAATTCCCTCCGAGGCCTTGTCCGTGGCAATCACCGGCATGCCAAGAGCGAGAGCGAAAATCACTTTGAATTTGATGCCGCTGCCGGCAAACAGGGGGACCACCAGCATGTCCGCCGTCATCAGAGCCTCATCAATACTGTCCGGCGGACCCTCGGGAAGCAATTCGAAAGGCACCCCGGCCAAAACGGATTCCAGTCCTTTGGCCATCCTTGGCTGCAGCAGAAGAACAGTGTTAAGCGCCCTCACATCCTCCCTTTTCAGCACTTCCTCAATAAACCATTGGGCACCGGCCGCCACAGGTCCCATGATGCTATGCCCCATGATGGCGATTCTGCACGTGGATGTGTAATCCCGCTTAAAAACTTTCGGGCGCTTTATAAGGACAGGCTGCACCGCCACCTGTGTCAAAGGAAGGTGGGGGGCCATCTTCTCCGCGTCGCGCCCGCTGATGTAAATGCATTTTTTGCTATGATTCAGCAAATCATAGTATTTGCCCTTCAGATTCCGGGCATAAAAATAGATTAGTGGATCCACAATTATCCTTCTCAGCACCGACTCCCCATGTCCCAGTGTGGATCTGACCCATTCATCCTCGACATTGTACTCGATGCAGATGCGTGGAATATCCAGAATTCCGGGTATTGTAGTCAGCATCTGAATGGAGGGTCCCGGGTCAAAAACCACCAGCTCAGGTTTGAATTCCACAATCCGCCGCTGCAACTCCGATTCAAAACGGCGGATTTTCGCCACTAAGGCGGATGCCACCGCAGCAACGGGCGTAACCGCTCTTTCCAAAAGGTAATATCTTCCTTCCCAGCGCTGGTTTTCAAAAATATTAGGCTTGACCAGATCCCACGCCAGGCTGTCTCCGACCGGTCCAACCCCTTGGTCCGGATTGCCATTGACCGGGCGCACCACCGCGACATCAAACTGCCGCACCAACGCCTCCAGCCGGTAATAGGCACACGCGGAAGCTCCGCTGAGAGGCGGCCACAAACTCAGATCCGTTACGAACAGCAGTCTCGGTTTTGGCATAAATCAATCCAGTCATTAAATGTGTTGCCGGGTTTTCACAGTAATCCGGTGCGGTGCTACCGTATATCTGAAGCATAGTCTGAAACCGTCCCCAGCCTGTGTTCCGGCGCCTGGTTTTTCCGCAGGGGCAGTATGCTCCTCAATTTCACCTTTTCAGCAACAGCCCGCAGAAGACATACAGCCGCGTAGCGGGGCATTCCGAGCGAGTGGCCGATGCCACGGATCAGACACATCAGGTCCCCGAAGGAATGAGTTACGGAGCCGAGCTTCGAAAACGATTTCGCATACCGGACTTTCAGGGAACGGAGAGCGGTTTCAAACTCAGGCTTTGAAGCCGCAGTTTTCCGCAGGCTGGCAACTATCTCCGTGGCCGCTTTAAAATACCACATTCCCAGATTTGATGACTGCTGCTCATCATGAATGCTGTACACAGCGGCTGGATATTTTACAATTTGAATTGGATACCTTAAAAAAACAGCCATCTGATAGGCAACATCCGTGGCCAGCCCATACTGCAAATTCAGCCCTCCCACCGCATTATAGACTGATTTGCGGAAAACAATCGAGCTCCATTCAAAATGGCCGAGTTCGCACCAGCTGCGCATAGTCGCCGGCGGGTCATGCCGCCCGCACCCCCATCCATCACCGGGGTTTATTTTAGTCACCTGTCCCGCTGGGTTCACATGCAGCGTCTGCATCACAACCGCTCCCAAGGCCTGATCAGCCTCAAGAATTTCCAGTGCCTGCTTCAGGAAACCATCAAGCAAATAATCATCGTCCGCCAGATTGACATAAAATTCCGTCTCCACTCTACTGATCGCATCCATGTAGTTCCCCAACGCGCCAATATTTTCCGGGCGGCGCGTATAGCGGACATTTTCCTCACGTCTCAACATTTCTCTTATATACTTTTCAGTATCATCGAACGAATTATTATCCCAAATATGAATACAAATACGCTTGTCCCCACGGATTTGGTTCAGCACGGATGTCAGCGCCCTTTCCAGCAATGCGCGGCGATTGTAGGTGGTTAAAACAACCGTTAATTTGCAGGAATCATGCATGGTATTAGTCAATAGCACAAAAGCGGACATTGATGCAGCCAAAGACTCCGTCCATCATCCGCCCACTTGGCGAGCCAAAGTGGACACACTCTTGAAGTTGAGCAGAAGCCCATGCGCGGCTAGGAATCCACCAAGACACAGAACCGCAATTTCGAGGGCAGTCCATCCTGGGGCCGGCTGGGAATAATCCGCTGGAACAGCGGCCGCAGTAAAGTACAAAACACAGATAACTGCGATGACACCCACTGACTTCACCGTGAAATTGGCCGCATCACGGAAAAATTCAGGAATAGCCTGGCTGTATAAAATCCGGGCAGCGCCGGCGTGGGTCGCAATCAAACTCCCCGCACAGTAAGCCAGCCACAGGGAGGCTGCGCCGTTCAGACCGAAGCTTCCCACGCACCAAGGCCCGGCGCAGGCCATGAGCACCACTGATGCAGCATTGTAAACAAGGACGCCACGGGTATATTTTCGGGAGACAGCCACCAGATAGGGAGGACCGCTCATTACCAGCAGAAATGAGCCCGCCACGAGAAGCGACATGGGCAGCCCTGCGGCCTCTGCCGTATTTTTATTTCCGAGCCATAAATTGATAACTGGCTTGGCGGTCAGAACAAGCACTGTGGCCAAAACCCCCACGAGGGTCATCAATATGGTTTGTATTCTCCAGAATTTCCGGCGCACTGCTGTGAAATCATCGATGGCGGCCCATGAAAGAATAATGGGCGTGAAAGTTTGCAGCAGCGGACCTCGGAGGACGCCCAGCCCGCGGGCTCCGGTCTGGGCCACAGTGTAGTTTCCAAGACCTGCCCAGGATGGCAGAAAAAATGCGACCAGCATGCGGTCAATATAGGTGATCACCACCCCGAGGGCCTCCACTGACATCAATGCCATTGATAGCCGCGCCTCCGTCTTTAAATGCTTCATGTCGGGACGCAGGCCGGATTTCAACCAGCCCACCTCTTTCTCAGCCTCCCTGCCAAGGGCAACGGCGGCGACCGCTGCTGATACAGCCTGACCGATAATGAATGATGACGGAACAGGTTTCAGAGCGACCAAGCTGATGGAGACCAGTGTCTGTGTGAAAATCGCCGCGGTCTGGACTGATGAAAGAAACACTTGCCGGCCGAGCCCGACAAACAGACTGGAGTAAAACCCTGCAAGGAGATTCAGTGAAATGAGAATTCCTCCCATGACAATACTGAGCCGCGCATCCCCGCTTGTCAGCCCGTTTTCCATTTTCCAATACCCCGTCAGGAAGCCTGACAACACGGAAACCACCGCTGAGACTCCCAAAGCCGCCGCCCAGTATACCATCTGCAGCGTGCCATAAAAAATCTGGGTGGATTCCCGTTCCGATGGCAGGCGCAGTTTCGCGGCCGCACGGCGCTCAAGAGTGGTGTTGATGCCTTGGGCGAAGAGCTGCACCACCACGGCGAGAATGGCGAAAAAACCCACTGCTCCAAACCCGTCAATACCCAGTTTTCTGATATAAAACGGGGTGAACACAATGGAGACCAGCGGGCCCGCCAGCCCGGCCACCATATTGGCGCTCAAATTACGGAAAAGCATATGCTGATTTTTATTTCTATGATTTTTTATTTATTATAAAAAATCAGCAATAC
>SEAD01000227.1 GCA_004173355.1 Chitinophagaceae bacterium
ACCATCATCTTGCCCGTGCCGCGATTGAAAGCATTGCGTTCCAGAGTATGGACCTGATGCATGCAATGCAGGCGGATGCGGGTCTCCCGATTACAGAGGTCCGCGTTGATGGCGGGGCCACAGTGAATGATCACCTGATGCAGTTCCAGTCCGATATGATCAGTGCCAGCGTGGTACGCCCGCAGGTAACCGAAACAACCGCGCTTGGTGCGGCCTATCTTGCCGGCCTGGCTGTTGGTTTCTGGAAAGACCTGGCCGAACTGCAGCAGTACTGGCAGGTGGATAAAGTGTTTGAACCGGGGATGGACGCGGATACAAAAGAGGAAATGCAGAAAGGCTGGAAAAAAGCCGTGCGCGCCGCGCAGGCCTGGGCAGAAGATTAACCAACCATAACAATTGTAACTATGAGTCCATTTACGGGAGAACTGGCAGGCACCGCGCTTATGATCATCCTTGGTAACGGGGTGGTGTCCAATGTTGTTTTAAAAAATACAAAAGGTCATGGTGGCGGATGGATCGTGATCAGCTTTGGCTGGGCGATGGCTGTATTCCTCGGTGTATATGCATCCACAACACTCGGCGGCAGTGGTCATCTCAATCCCGCCGTGTCAATTGCACTGGCCGTGTTTGGTGATTTTGACAAGGACCTGCTTGCGTCTTATCTCGCCGCACAGTTTATCGGTGCATTTGCAGGCGCTTTGATTGTGTGGGTGGGATACAAACAACATTTTGATGCCACGGATGATCCGGCAATGAAGTTCGCCTGTTTCAGCACCACACCTGCCATCCGCCATCCATTGTACAATTGCCTTACGGAAATCATCGGGAGTTTTGTACTCGTCTTTGGTGCAATGGCCATCTCCAAACCAACCGCTTCAATGGGTACGCTGGATGCACTCCCGGTTGCACTGCTGGTACTGGGTATCGGCCTGTCGCTCGGCGGACCTACCGGTTATGCCATCAACCCGGCCCGTGACCTTGGTCCGCGTCTCGCATATCTTGTGTTACCAATGAAGGGAAAGGTGCCGGCTGACTGGGCATATGCCTGGATACCGATACTGGCGCCGGTTGCGGGCGCATTGCTTGGGGCGCTGGTATACCAGCGCTTCAGCTGATCAGGCTGTTTTCCCGGCGCTTTCAAAAGCGCCGGATGCAAAGGGAACCAACTTTGGGTAAAACACAGGGAGTTAGTGGTGAAAAAGGGAAAACCAAAATATTCGGGACTAACACTTGTTAGTTTTAATTTTTGCCCCTATCTTGCACCAGCCTTTAACGATAGCTTGCCAGCTTCTTTAGAAATGTGCCATCCCGTTGTTATCTTAACACACCGAGGTGGCACTTTTTTTAAACTAACGATAACCCCGTTTCTATATGGATTTCTCCCTGTCAGAACTGACCCTTCAGGTAGCACAGACTGCCCGTGATTTTGCCAACAGCCGCATCCGCCCCAATGTGATGAAATGGGATGAAAGCCAGGAATTCCCGGTTGAAATCTTTAAGGAAATGGGACAGCTCGGACTCATGGGAGTACTGGTGCCGGAAGAGTATGGGGGTGCGGGCCTGGGTTACTTCGAATACAAAACCGTGATCGAGGAAATTTCAAAGGTCTGTGGTTCGATCGGGCTGAGTCTCGCTGCACACAACTCACTCTGCACCGGGCATATTCTTGCATTCGGCAATGAGGAGCAGAAAAAGAAATACCTGCCCGGACTCGCCACTGCCCGGTTTATCGGTGCCTGGGGCCTGACTGAAGCAAATACCGGCAGTGATGCAGGCAATATGAAATGTACCGCTGTGCGGGATGGTGACAACTGGATCATTAATGGTTCCAAAAACTGGATCACGCATGGTATCAGCGGGGATGTGGCGGTGGTGATCTGCCGTACCGGCGAACCGCGTACAAAAGATAACTCCACGGCTTTTATCATCGAACGGGGAACCATGGGCTTTGCCGGTGGAAAAAAAGAAAACAAACTCGGGATGCGCGCCAGCGAAACCGCGGAAATGATATTTGATAACTGCATTATCCCCGACATCCAGCGGATGGGTGGGGTGGGTGAGGGTTTCAAACAGGCAATGAAAGTGCTCGATGGTGGCCGCATCTCGATTGCATCACTTTCCCTGGGTATTGCAAAAGGGGCGTTCGAAGCCGCCGTGCAGTATTCCCAGGAACGCTACCAGTTTGACAAACCCATCTCGAGTTTCCAGGGTATTTCCTTCAAACTCGCCGATATGGCAACGGAGATTGCTGCGGCTGACCTGCTCACGATGCAGGCCTGCGACCTTAAGGTCCGTAAACAACCGATGACACGTGAAGCCGCCATGGCCAAGTATTACGCGAGTGAAGTGGCTGTGAAAGTGGCCAATGATGCCGTGCAGGTATTTGGGGGTTATGGGTACACCAAGGATTTCCCGGTGGAAAAATTCTATCGTGATTCGAAGCTTTGTACCATCGGCGAAGGAACCAGTGAAATACAGAAGATTGTGATCTCACGGGAAATACTTAAATAATGGAAATGCCGGGTTAAATCCCGGCATTTCCATTTATATACATTCTATTTCACTTCCTGCATGTCAACCAGCTTGCGGTAAAAACCATTCTGGCTGATCAGCTGTTCGTGATTTCCACGCTCCACTATTTTGCCTTTCTGTAGCACGATAATTTCATCGGCGTGACGGATCGTGGAGAGGCGGTGTGCAATAACGATACTGGTCCGGTTCTGCATCATGTTATTGATGGCATCCTGCACCAGTCGCTCACTTTCGGTGTCGAGTGAGGAAGTGGCTTCATCGAGGATCAGGATCGGCGGGTTTTTAACCACAGCGCGTGCAATAGTGAGCCGTTGCCGTTCGCCGCCGCTGAGTTTCGAACCACGGTCCCCGATATTTTCTTTATAACCTTCCTCCTTGTTTTCAATAAAACCCTGTGCGTTGGCCACTTTTGCGGCATCGGCAAGTTCATTATCCGTGGCATCCTGTTTACCGAACCGGATATTCGCTTCAATGGTATCGTTGAACAGGATCGGTTCCTGCGTTACAATACCCATCTGGCTGCGTACCGACGCAAGTGAGTACTCCCGGATATTAATACCGTCGATCAGTACCTCTCCGGAGGTTACATCGTGGAACCGGGGTACGAGGTCGGCCAAGGTGGATTTGCCGGCACCGGATGATCCAACCAGTGCAATGGTTTGTCCCTTCCGGATTGTAAGATTGATATTGTCGAGGATGACGGCATCAGCATAGGCAAACGTAACATTCCGGAATTCGATACTGCTGTTGAATGCGTCCAGTTTACGGCCGTGCGGGTTATCATCCACCACTACCGGTGCCGCAAGGATTTCTTCCACCCTTATCAGCGCAGCCGCACCGTTCTGGATTTTGAAAAGCGACGACGATATATTTTTTGCAGGGTTAATAATAATACCGAAAGATGCGATGTATGCCATCAGCTCACCACCCTGCAGGCCTGACCCACCCAGCACCAGCCGTCCCCCGAAATAAAGGATCGTGGATAGCACCATCACGCCAAGCACCTCCGTCAGGGGGGATGCAAGATCACGGCGGGCTCCCATTTTTTTCCGTACCTGGAACAGTTCCTGGTTGATGCGGTGAAAACGTTTACTGAGTAAGGGTTCCATAAGGAAAGCCTTGATCACACGAAGACCACCGAGCGTTTCATCAAGGATAGACAGGCTTTCACCCGATTTAACCGCTATTTCATGCGATTGTTTTTTTAGTTTCCGGCTGACCCTTCCGATCAGGATACCGGTGACGGGCAGCAGTACAAGCAGGAAGAGGGAAAGATAAGGGGACAGGAAGACAAGGAATACCAGGTAGCCCAGTACAGTCAATGGATCCTTGATCATGCCATCCAGCGTACCCACCACGGAGTTTTCGATGATCGCGATATCGTTCGTCATCCTCGAAATAATATCACCTTTTCTTTTTTCGGTGAAATAACCCACCGGCATGCGGAGTATTTTGTCATAGAGATCATCACTCAGTTCGGTAATGATAGTGCTCCGCAATGGCACCGAAATCCTGTTGGACATATAAAGGAACAGGTTTTTCAGCAGGGTGGCGATAATGATGAAGAGACAGATCACGGTGAGCCCGGCAACTTTCCCATCGGTTTCCATCAGTCGGTTGAGATAGCCGGTAAGGACCGATCCGAGTGCATTGCTCTTGATGATATCTGCCCCCGGTGCACCTTCCACCTGGAAGATCACGCTCAGGAAGGGGATCAGCATGCCGATCGAGACAACGCCAAAGACCGTGGAAATAACTGTGTATAAAAGGTAGAGACCCAGCTTTCCTTTCTGTTTACCGAGATAGCCGAAAATCCTTGAATATTTCTTCATTGCTCCGTTTTCACTTAAACGGGGCAAAGTAACTAATTTTACACCCTTAGCCCAAAAGGCAATCGGCGGGCGGCGAATAATGCCCCCCGAACGGATGCCGGGCAAACCGTTTAATATCAAGGTATGGAAGAAGGAAAAAGGCAGAAACAGGTGGCAGGATTGCTGAACGAGGAAATGAACCAGATTTTCCAGCGGCTCGGACTGACCATGATCGAGGGCGGGATGGTTTCCATTTCTTCCGTGAAAATTACCCCCGACC
>SEAD01000003.1 GCA_004173355.1 Chitinophagaceae bacterium
TTTGACGACAACCAGTACTTCGATGTAAAAACGACGTACGCCAAACAGAGTGCGCAGGATATTTTTATAAGGATAGAAGTGACCAACAGGTACAGCAAACCGGCAGAGATTTCAGTGATGCCTACCCTGTGGTTTTACAACCGCTGGAGTCATGGCACCCTGAAGAACAAACCCCTGATCAGCTCTACCGGGAAAACATCCGTGAAGGCCGAACACGAGCGGATGGGTGAATACTATTTTTATTTCCAGCCGGCCGACCGGACCATGTTTACCGAGAACGAAACAAACAAACAGGTCGTGCTCGGGATTCCCAATGACAGTCCGTTTACCAAGGATGCATTCCACAATGCCGTGGTGGATGGCAAACACATGCAGGAAGTCACCAAAAAGAAATCGGGGACCAAATTTGCACCGCTGTATAAACTGAAAGTACCTGCGGGTGCTACCAAAACCATTTACTGCAGGCTCAGCAGCAAGGAAGCGAATAACCCGTTTGTGAATGGATTTGCGGAGGTGTTTGATACAAGGAAGAAAGAAGCCAACGAATTTTATGCAGCCATCCTTCCCAAAGGGATGAGTGATGAGATGGCGAATATCCAGCGGCAGGCCCTCGCTGGTGTGTTGTGGAGCAAACAGTATTACCATCTTGATGTGGAGAAATGGCTGGGTACAAGTGACGGCATTACCCCGGTGAGTCCGATCAAACAATCGGGGCGCAACAATGACTGGACGCACCTGAAGAACCAGGATGTGATCATGATGCCGGATAAGTGGGAGTATCCCTGGTATGCCGCATGGGACCTGGCTTTCCAGTGTATTTCGATGGCCGTGGTGGATCCCACCTATGCGAAGCACCAGTTGCTGCTGGTGATGCGTGAATGGTATATGAAGCCCGATGGGCAGCTGCCGGCGTATGAATGGAATTTCAGCGATGTCAATCCGCCGGTACAGGCCTGGGCGGCGATGCAGGTCTATAATATTGAGAAGAAGCAGACCGGTACCGGGGATATTGCTTTCCTGAAAAGGGTGTTCCAGAAATTGCTGATCAATTTTACCTGGTGGATCAACCGGAAGGATATTGAGGGCAATAATATATTCGAGGGAGGGTTTCTCGGTCTTGATAATATCGGTGTGTTCAACCGGAGTTTCCATTTCCCTGGCGAAGTACAGCTGGAGCAGGCCGATGGTACCAGCTGGATGGGTACCTATGCACTCGACATGATGGATATCGCGCTGGAGATTGCCATGTATGACCGCTCCTTTGAGGATACTGCCACCAAATTCTTTGAGCATTTTGTACTGATCGCCGGTTCGCTCAATGAACATGGTTTATGGAATGAGCAGGACCGCTTTTTCTATGATGTATTGTGTGTGACCGGTGCGGACCCGGTACCATTGCGGATCCAGTCGGTGGTGGGTATTACACCACTGTATGCGGTGTCGACGATCAGCAAACGGGTAATGGATCACCTGACAGATTTCAGGAAACGGACCACCTGGTTTGAGAATTACCGGAAGAAGAATGCGAAGTTCTGGCCCAATGAAGAGCGCAGCAATGATGGTGAGTTGCTGATGTCGCTGGTGCCGAAAGACAAACTCATCGACCTGCTGAAAAGGCTGCTGGATGAAGACGGTTTTTTATCGGCCGGCGGGATCCGGGCCCTGTCCAAATACCATGACAAGAATCCCTACTCGGTGACGGTGCAGGGTAATACCTATAGTATCCGGTATGACCCGGGTGACAGTACTTCGGATATGTTCGGGGGTAATTCCAACTGGCGCGGGCCGGTGTGGATGCCGATCAATTTCCTGATCATCCAGTCGATCCGCCGGTATGGTGAGTTTTATGGTGATTCACTGACGGTGGAATATCCTGAAGGATCGGGTGTGCGGATTGATCTGCAGGAAGTGGCCGACCGCCTGACGAGACGTGTGATCACCCTTTTTGAAAAGGACAGGGATGGCAACCGTCCACTGAATGGCGATTACAACTGGTTTTATAAAATACCCGGCAATGAACACCTGGTTACTTTTTATGAATATTTCCACGGTGACAGTGGTCGCGGGCTGGGTGCCAGTCACCAGACCGGCTGGACGGCACTTGTTGCCGAACTGATCAGTGAGTTAGGGGATCGGGAGAACAGGCCTGGTACTGACCCGGAGTGACCCCTTCCGTTTTCCGGAAGAGCCGTACGAAATAGTTTACGTCAGTAAAGCCGCATTGCTGGCTCACGGATGTGATGGATTGCCTGCGTGAGCTGAGCAGTTGTTTGGCCAGCTTGATGCGTTCGTTGTTGATGTATTCAAGTGGCGTTACGCCAAACTGTTCGCGGAACCACCGGAAAAACATATTACGGCTGAGATAAGCTTTGCGGCTCAGTGTATCCACTGCAATTTTTTCAGTGAGGTTTTCCTGTATATAATGCAGCACATAATGCAGCCTTGTCTGGTTACTGCTGTCCTTTGATTCCCCTGCAACCTGCATCAGGTGCTGGCTCTGTACCAGCCGGATCAGGAGTTCCTTTACATTAAGGTCGGCAAATACATTTTTGGTAAGGTCGGTACTGCTGCAGATGCGGATCAGTTTGTTGATCAGTTCTGTTACCTCATTGTCATTGTCAAAATGGTACTGGTTGAGCAGCAGTTTCCATTCCCGTTTTTCATCTTCTGTATTGTAAAAATTATTGAGGTATTGCAGGGTGCTGTTGACGTACTGTTTGTCCAGTGCCAGTGCGATGCACTGTGAGGGGGTACTTTCCGTTGCTTCCGGAAAATCGATGATCATGGTTTCGTTGGCCGGTACGATTACGGTTTCGCCCGGCAGGTATTCAAATGCCGGTTTCTCTGCCAGGTGCATGATTTTTTTACCCCGTACCATACTGGTGATCACAAAATCGCTGAAGGTCAATGGCACACGGTAGGTTTCCTGGTAACTTTCAAAGACGTTCAGTTCACAGTTTTCGAGGTTGAAAATGCGCCGGTTTTCTACCAGTGTCTGCAGGCGTTTGGGATTGGTGAGGGCTATCGGGGTGAGGTATTGTTTTGCCGGCATGTCGATCATTTTAGGCAGGTTCAAAGTACTTTAATTCCCCCGAAAAGGTAAACCAAAGGTATGATCGTGCTAAAACTAAGTACAAAAGTGAGCCGGTTTGGCTGGGAGTAAATCGAAATTGGAGTATTCCTTAACGATTAAAACACTTGTCAGATGAGCACATCACCAGTCGCGGCCCCCAGGGCCAATTTCGCGAAGCGTCCCGATTTCAAGGCAAAATACGACCACTATATCAACGGGCAGTGGGTAACTCCCTCCGGTGGCGAATACTTCGACAATATCTCACCCATTGACGGGAAAGTGTTTACCCAGGCCGCCCGTGGCAATGCAAAAGACATTGATAAGGCGATAGATGCGGCGAATGCTGCATTTGAGACATGGGGGAAAACTGCCGCCGCCTACCGCAGCAACCTGTTGCTGAAGATTGCACAGGTGGTGGAAGACAATCTTGAATACCTGGCCATTGTGGAAACGATCGATAACGGGAAGGCGATCCGCGAGACACGTGCGGCCGATCTTCCGCTGGTAGTGGATCATTTCCGGTATTTCGCCGGGGTGATCAGGAGTGAGGAGGGCAGTCTCAGTGAACACGACGAAACCACGGTCAGTATCAACCTGCACGAGCCGATCGGCGTGGTGGGACAGATCATACCTTGGAATTTTCCCCTGCTCATGGCTACCTGGAAAATTGCACCGGCGCTGGCTGCGGGTTGTTGCGTAGTGGTCAAACCTGCAGAGCAGACCCCCACGAGTATTATGTGCCTGATGGAACTGATTGGTGATATCCTGCCAAAGGGTGTGCTGAATGTGGTGACCGGTTTTGGTGTGGAGGCAGGCAAACCGCTGGCTTCATCGCCAAAGGTCAACAAGGTTGCGTTTACCGGGGAAACCACCACCGGCAGGCTGATCATGCAGTATGCTTCGGAGAACCTGATCCCGGTGACGATGGAACTCGGTGGCAAGAGCCCCAATATTTTCTTTGAATCGGTGATGGACCATGATGATGATTTCCTGGATAAGGCAATCGAGGGTGCGGTGATGTTTGCATTGAATCAGGGTGAAGTGTGTACCTGTCCGTCCAGGATCCTGGTGCACGAAAATATATACGAACAGTTTATGGAGCGGGTGGTGCGCAGGACCAGGTCCATAAAGATGGGTAACCCGCTGGATGGCACGGTGATGATGGGTGCGCAGGCATCTGAAGACCAGTACAACAAGATCCTCAGTTATTTTGATATCGGCCGCCAGGAAGGTGCGGAGATCCTTACCGGTGGTGAGGCTTTCCACCAGAACAGCGGACTGGAGCACGGCTACTACATCCAGCCAACCATTTTCAGGGGGAATAACAGGATGAGGGTATTCCAGGAAGAGATTTTCGGGCCCGTTACATCCGTAACCACTTTCAAAACGACAGAAGAAGCGATTGCTATTGCCAATGATACCCTGTATGGACTCGGGGCAGGCGTCTGGACGCGCGATGCACATGAGTTGTACCAGGTACCGAGGGCGATACAGGCAGGCCGCGTGTGGGTGAATTGTTACCATGCATATCCTGCGCATGCCCCGTTCGGAGGCTACAAAAAATCGGGCTTCGGCCGCGAAACGCATAAGATGATGCTGAACCATTACCGTCAGACCAAGAACATGCTGATCAGTTATGGCAAGCAGAAACTCGGATTTTTTTAGTTCAGGCAGGCAAGAGCTCCAGGCAGTGGTCATCAGGCCACTGCCCTTTTTCATTTTTAAATAAGGGATATGGCCACTGAAAAAATTGTTGCTACACCGGAAGCGGTCACGCTTATCAGGAAGCTGAAGACCACACATGGTCCGCTTATGTTTCATCAGAGTGGTGGCTGCTGTGATGGCAGCCAGCCCATGTGTTTCGCCGAAGGCGAATTCAGGCTTGGCGGGTCGGACCTCCATGTGGGTGATGTGGATGGATGTGGTTTTTATATGAGTGCCGACCAGTACGAATATGTAAAGTTTACCCAGATGGTGCTCGATGTGTCACTTGGTCGCGGTAGTAGTTTTTCCCTCGAAATCCCGCTCGGAGTGCGGTTTATTATCCGCTCACGGGTTTTTACCGATGAGGAGGCCGCTGCACTGACCCCGGCCGGACGGGCAACTGGTGTGGACTGACAGGGACGGGTAATTCTGGCATACATCTTTCTGTAGGGGGCATAAACAAACGTATGAAAAGTTTATGGATCATACCGGGTGTGCTGCTGGCAATGGCCTGCAACAATCCGGGCGACAAGATCAATTCGACTGGTACCGATAGTGTGGCGAATACAGGGGAAAATATACCGCCAGTGATTGCTGCTGCAGACACGGGTCTCGCAGGTTGTTACGGATTTGAAGGGGGCAGGGATACAATTATCCTGCAGCTGGAGCGGAAAGGAGATAATGTGACCGGCCCGCTCAGTTATAACTATTTTGAAAAGGACCGGAATGACGGCACGCTGCAGGGCGTGGTCAGTGGTGAACTGCTGACCGGGTTTTACCTCTTTAAATCAGAAGGGGTGATGTCGGTGCGGCAGGAAATTTTCAAACTCGTCAATGGTAACCTTGTGCCTGGTTACGGTGAAGTGATCCAGAGGAATGACTCCACTTTATTTAAAAACCCGGCGGCATTGAAATTTGATGAAAGCAGGGCCCTGAAAAAAAGGAACTGTACGACTTAGTATAAGGCATTGATTTATTGGACGGTTGATGAAAGGCCCACCCAGAGGGCCTTTTTTTATTTGGTTTCTGCTAATTTATTTAGTAAGTTTATACTAAATAATTGATCATTTCCCATGCTGTCAGGAATACATAACGCAAACTCAAAGACACCAAAAAACCTTTACCGGTACAGCCTCCAGGTTGTGCCTGCCGGGGAAATGGCCGCTGTGCTGGGGGAGGAGAAAACGAAATTTTCAGCAGAGTATCCGCAGCATCGGGGAAATGGTTGTCCCCCGGTGGTTACGATAGGGGAGTTCCATGCACGCGAGGAAATGGAGGAGACTATTATCAGATGGCTCCAGCGGATCACGGGTGAGCAGAAGTCGTTTGGTGTGACGCTGAATAATTTCAGTGGCAGTCCGATGCACAGTGTGTTTATCCGGATCCAGGATGCCGGTCCGATCAGGGAATTAATCACACAGCTGGAGCCAATTGATGAGTATGTACAGGGTTATGATTGCCCCCCGGTGCATTTCATGCGGCAGCCCCATGTGGCCATTGCCGAGAACCTGCGGGAGGGTTTGTATGTGCAGGCGATCGCTGACTATGCCCGCAGGGATTTCCATGGGACGTTTGAAGTAAATGAATTGATGCTGGTCCGTTGTGGCGTGGAAGATCATTCACCGCAACGTCGCGCAGTGCTGCGGCTGCAGCCCCTTGCCCTCGCCAGCAAAGCAAGTTAAAACCGATATTATGCAACAGGAAATGTTACACCTTCCCGGTTACCGGGTGAATGACTACCAGCTGGTGCTGGTGCCGCATGAGGAATTGCGTGCAAAAATCCTCCGGGTCAAACAGGAGTTTGCCACGAAGTACCGGCTGCCATATAATCCGGTGTCGCGGGCATGGCTGCCGCTGGTTTATTTCACCCAGTACCAGATGATGGAAGAGCGCATCATGAACCGGCTAAAACTTGTGGCTATGGCCCACTACCCGTTCAAGGTGGAAATGCGTGGATTCGGTAGTTTCCCTTCGCATACGGTATTTATTGATGTACCTACCCGTGCCCCCGTGCAGGAACTGGTAAGGCAGGTACGTCAGGATACCCAGCGGCTTATGAAGTTTTCCGAGGAGCAGAAGCCCCATTTCATTTCCGACCCGCATATCAGTATTGGTACAAGGCTTAAGCCCTGGCAGTATGAACAGGGCTGGCTGGAATACAGTCATCGCCCCTTCAGCGGAAAGTTTATTGCTGACAGTATGTTGCTGCTTCGCAAACCGGCCGGGGAAGCGGGTTTCAGGCCGGTGCAGAAATTCAGTTTCCAGAACCTTCCGGTAAATACAAAACAGGGTGAATTATTTGGCTTTTAATGTGACGGGATGAAAAAGGATTTGAAGCAGGACCATTACCGGATCACTTCGGTGGATAAGGAAGAAGGACAACAATACCTGCAGGGAAGGGGTGCACAGATAAATACACCGAATCGTTTCCTGAACCAGCAGCAGACGCGTGAGGATATAGAAGGGATTGACGACTGGTCGCTGGATAACCTGCCCACCCAATACATCGAACAGCATTCAAAGACGATCGTGAACAAGGTGGAGAGCCCGGATGTGGGAATGGCTTATAGTATGAATGCATATGCAGGATGTGAGCATGGCTGTATCTACTGTTATGCCCGTAATGCCCATGAGTACTGGGGTTATAGTGCCGGTCTTGATTTTGAGCGGAAGATCCTTGTGAAAGTAAATGCACCGCAGTTGCTGCGGAAACAATTGATGAATCCCAAATGGGAAGTGATGCCGATCATGGTCAGTGGCAATACGGATTGTTACCAGCCTGCGGAACAGAAGTACCGGCTGACCCGGTCGTTGCTGCAGGTCTGTGATGATTTCAGCCAGCCTGTGGGCATCCTTACCAAGAATGCCGGTATCCTGAAAGATAAAGACCTGCTGGAACGGATGGCAGGCAGGAACCTGGTGAGTGCGATGGTATCGGTGACCACATTTAACGAGGATCTCCGGAGGGTAATGGAACCGCGGACCACCACCGCTTCGCAACGGATCCGGGTGATAGAGGAATTGAGCCGGGCGGGGGTGAAGACGGGCGTGATGCTGGGTCCGATGATCCCCGGGCTGAATGACCACGAGATGCAAAGGATCATGAAGTCCGCTTCCGATGCGGGTGCCAGCTTCAGTGCATACACATTCATACGGCTGAACGGATCGATCAAGCTGCTCTTCCACGACTGGCTTTACAAAAATTTCCCGGACCGCGCTGATAAGGTCTGGCACCTGATCGAAGACAGCCACGATGGGAAAGTCAATGACACCCGATGGGGCCTGCGGATGCGGGGTGAAGGTTCCGTTGCAGATATGATCAGCCAGCAATACCATACCTATCGCAGGTTATATGGCCTCGAGGGTGAACGGTATGCCCTTGATACGGAAAGCTTCCGCCGGCCAGGCCAGCAGGGTTCACTTTTCTGAAGGGAATAAAACATTTTTTTGCCGTTTTTTCACGTTGGCCACGGTCCGGCCTCCTTCTAATTTACAGCAGTTAATTATCTCGTCAATTTTAAACTGTTTGTATGCGAATGGATGGACATGGACTCAGCCGGCAGGACAGGATCCGGGCCGACAATGATTATATGAAGATGAAGCTGATGCTCGAGCGGGGTGCACAATTCGGGATTTCTGCCAACGGACATGATATCCCGCCGGAGCTCGAGAACCGTTTTCTCAGGAATGTGCTTGAGTTCGAATCGATGAATGAGAACACGGCATTTATTACGGTGTTTGAAAAACTGGGTCGTCCTTCCGCATTCCGTCCATCGGCACAGATACCGGATCATGAAATCGGTGAGGCCTGGAAAGAATTGCTTGACTGCCTGAATGAGCACCAGGTGACAATCGGGGTCTGCAGTCCGAATGTTGGCCCCCGGGACCTGTACCGTTTTGCCACCGAGGAATTATTTGACATGCAGGTCAGCAGTATTGATATGCCCGGACTGGTGCATGGTTTTATCTATGACGAATTCCATCCGGATCCGGTATATGATAATCCCCGATCGGTGATTGAGGGATTTATTGAACCGTTGTTTTCGGACCGGCCGGTGGATTCAATGCATTATTACAGCCGGCTTGACCTGCGGCTGAATGAACACTACCCGCTCAGCCAGCGGCAATTCATGAACCTCGTCAATCATTTCAAGTCCGGGTATACCGGATTTTCCGATGTACAGTTGTCGGATGTTACCTGTACCGTCGATGGCCGTGACTCCGTGGTGAGTGGTTGCTATCACGTGAAAGCACATGTGGAAGGGAAGATGCTGCCATTGGGGGGTAACTGGACAGCGACCCTGACCGAACATCCCGCCACTGGTGTCTGGGACATCCATTCAGTGGAAATCCAGGGAATTCCCTTTTAATTTTTCCTATCCCTTAGTTGTTATCCATCATCCCGGGTATCCAGTACCGAAGCTTTGTCAAACAGCTTTACCTATATATGAAAATCAAACATTCAACTGCCTTTTCCGATATGGAAAAGCCCGACCTGATCCGTGCATTGGTTCTCGGATTCAGGACAAAGACCCTTACCCTTGCTGACCACCGGAAAATCAGCAACTGGCTGGACGAAAGTGAACAGAACCAGCAGCTTTTTGAAAAATGGATTACTGACCCCGAATTCCGCGTCTTGCGGAACGACGAAAACAGGGTGGCAAAGTTTTCCACTTATCGCACCCCCCGAAGTGTCTGGATCTTTTTCCTGTTATTTGTCGCCGGTTTGATTGCCTGTGTCATTTACCTGATCAACCGTTAAATTTGCTGACCGGGTACCAGGCATGTTGCGGGTACAATGTCATAACAAATTACACGAGGTCGTTATTTTATTATGGTTATTGAAAAATTACGGGCGGGCACGAGACAAACGCATGAGGAGCTGGAACAGGAAATGTTACCCCTGATCCGGGAAGCAACAGACACCACCTCGTATGCGCGGCTGCTGCGCCTGTTTTATGGTTATTACCGTCCACTCGAGAAGGGGATCGAAACATACCTCGACAATTCAGTATTACCCGATCTGGAAGGGCGGCGGAAAACATCATGGATCCTCGATGACCTTCATTCATTGGGACAGGATGGTCCCGTAGCTGAAGATCCCGGTGCCCCGTTGATAACCAGCCGGGCGGATGCGCTTGGCGCCTTGTATGTGATGGAGGGATCCAGTCTTGGCGGTAAGGTGATCTGCAAAATGATCGGGGAGAACCTTGGTTTGCAGGCAACGACAAGCCTGTCATTTTTTTACGGGTATGGTGGCCAGACGGGCTCAAAATGGAAAGAATTCCTGCAGGCGCTTGATAAATTTTCCGGTACCGGGGAAGAAGAGGCAATCGTGCGGAAAGCCGATGAGGTATTCCTGAAATTCCGCGGATGGCTTCGCGGAAACAAATTCTGATTGTGGCCTTTGGTTTGTAGATTTGGCGACTTAAAGATTACGAATGAGTTACCCGGTAGTTGATCTCACGAACTGCGATAAAGAACCCATCCATATCCTTGGCAAAGTGCAGTCACATGCCTGCCTGGTGGCGGCCGATAAGGACAATTTCTGCATCCTTTACGCCAGCAGTAACCTGGAGATGCTTACCGGTCAGTCTTACGATCAGTTCCTGAACAAAAAACTGGAGCATTTTTTTTCCGCGCTTGACCAGGAAGACAATGGTGAATCGGCCCTGCAGGTCGTGAAATTCGTGCTGCGGAGCGACCAGGATTCATTGAATCCCGTACGCATGAATATCGGCGGCCATGTCTTTAACATGATTGTCCACGCGTCGGGCAATTATGTTGTGCTGGAGTTTGAACCTTCTTCCTCTGTCGACAGCGAACTGCAGAAGTATGTGGGCGCCTCCCTTTCGCGGATTCTGGAAGGCCGTAACCTGCAGGAAACCCTTGACAGTGCTGCTGAGCAGATCCGGGAGCTGATCGGTTATGATCGCGTAATGATTTATAAATTCTGGGAGGATGGGCATGGGGAAGTGGTCGCGGAAAAGAAAAAGGATGATCTCGAACCGTTCCTGGGTCTGCACTATCCGGCATCGGATATTCCCAAGCAGGCCAGGGAGCTCTACAAAATAAACCTGACCCGTGTTATTGCCGACGTGCGGTCTGAGCCTTCGGATATCATCGCACACAACGATACAACAAAGGGCCAGCCTCTCGACCTGACGCATGCCGGCAGCCGGGCGGTCTCGACCATCCATATCCAGTATCTCCGGAACATGGGAGTGGATGCCAGTTTCAGTGTATCACTGATTGCCAACGATGAACTGTGGGGCCTGATTGCCTGTCACAATTACTCACCCCGTTTTATCGATTATAAGGCAAGGCAGCACGCCAAACTGATCGGACAGGTATTGTCTTCTTCTATCCAGCACCGCAATAGCCGCGAGGATAAGGAGATTAACCTGAATTTCCGGAATGTGGCGGATGACCTGATCCGGAAGATGCACCAGGACTGGAGTGTGGCCGATGCGCTGATCAATCCAAAAAAAAATGTGCTGAATATAACAGGGGCGGGAGGTGCAGCGGTCATTTTTGAAGGGCGTACCCATCTCACCGGTACAACTCCGCCAAAAGAGGCAATCGGTCCATTAGTCCAGTGGCTACAGGCAGAAGTAAAGCAGAATGTGTTTTATACCAGCCAGCTGGGAGAAAGATATCCGGTTGCGGGTTCTTTTTCCGAAACGGGAAGTGGCGTAATGGCATGTGCAATATCCAGGGAGCTGGGTGAATACATCCTGTTTTTCAAACCTGAATTAATTACTACGGTCAACTGGGCGGGCAACCCCGAGAAACCGGCGGAGCCAGGGGAAGACGGCATCATGAAACTCAGTCCGCGCCGCTCTTTTGACATCTGGTCAAAGGAAGTACGTGGGCAATCTGAGGCATGGTCGAGGGCGGAACTGAATTCCGTCTTTAAATTCCGGGAGGACCTTGTCCATTTTATCAGCCTGAAGGCAAATGAGATCAGGAGACTGAACGCAAAACTCAAGGAAGCCTATGATGAGCTCGATACTTTCAGCTTTACGATATCACATGACCTGAAAACACCCATCGCATCGGTGAAGAATTATGCAGAAATCCTGCTGGAAGATAATCCGGGGCTGAGCGACCAGGGTAAACATTTCCTGTCGCGTATCACAAAAAGCGCTGACAAGATGAATGACCTGATCCGGGAGGTGATGGGTTATTCCAGGGTCAGTCGTCAGGTGATCAGCAAACAGCGGATCGATATGAAATTATTGCTGGAGGAGCTGGGTACGGAACTGGTTGCTGCGTACAAGCCTAAAAACCTGAAACTTACGATTTCAGGTACGCCGGAAATAATGGGAGATAAAGTGATGATTTCCCAGGTTTTCACTAATTTGTTAAGCAATGCTATAAAGTACTCGGCCAAATCAGACCCTTCCATCGTTAATGTCGAGGGAAACGAAGAAGGGGGCCAGGTGGTTTACAGTATTTCTGATAATGGAATCGGTATCGACATGAACTTCGGGACACACATCTTCGAACTCTTCAAACGAATGGACAATGTCCGTGATTACGAAGGTTCGGGGGTTGGGCTCGCAATCGTCAAACGCATCATGGAAAAACATAATGCGAGAATCTGGTACGAGAGCGAACCCGGAAACGGCACCATTTTCTATTTATCATTTCAAAGGGATTAAACCATGCAAGTACCCACCGACATCCTCTACATCGAGGACAGTGAAGATTACATAGAGTTCATGAAAAGGGCCATGGCCAAGGTCAATAATTCGCTCCGCGTGAATGTGCTGACCGATGGCAAGGGTACCCTTCAGTATATTGAACAGGCTACAAGCCAGGCTTTACCCAAGCTTATCCTGCTGGATATCAACCTTCCGGACTATAACGGGCTTGAGTTGCTGGCGAAAATCAGGGCTTCCAAAGTGACCCGGTATATCCCGGTTGTGATGCTCTCCTCTTCAGAAAACCCCAAAGACATCCGCACAGCATTTGACAGCGGGGCCAACGCCTATCTTGTCAAGCCGATGGGTCTTGCACCACTCACAGAAACCCTCAACAGTATCTGTAATTTCTGGCTGAATCACCATCAACCTGTGGAGAGATTTGCTGCATGAAGAAAAAGGTCTACATACTGGAGGATGATCCGGACCTGCGCGATATCCTGGCCCACGTTTTAGGAAAAGAATATGAAATCGGAATGTCGGAGGAACTGGATGTTTCTGACGTAGTCGTATTCCAGCCTGACCTGATCCTGATGGATCACGGTATCGGGAACAGCACATCCGAACAGAATATCCGCTCCCTGAAGAACAATATCCCTGGTTTCGGCATTCCCATCATCCTTTTTTCAGGACATCCTGACATCTCAAGACTGGCCATCGATCCGCTGGTAGCCGGTATTATCCGCAAACCTGCTGGTATCAGTGAAGTCCGGGCGCATCTCGAAAGTTTTTTTTCAACTCAGTAAGCCTACACTTTTATATAGATTTTCCGCTTGTCCAGCAGGTAACAGACTGCCCACATAAAGGCGATCACAGTCAGCGCGAAAATTAAGGAACCCAGCCGCGGATCGCCCGGCAGTTTTGCATATACCCCCGAATAAAGGATGGACCACGGATTTTCACCATTACCAAACCGCAGCAGTGCAAGGGTTTCGGGCAGGAAGGCACTCAGGGCAAATACAAACAGCGGGTTTTTCCCAAACACATCAAAAAAACGGGTCCATACCCCCCGGTTCCCTTTCAGCTCGATCAGGTAAATCATCGTAGCAAGTACGATAAACGCAAGGCCGGATGTGGCGACGGTAAACGAACTGGTCCAGATCTTCTTATTGACCGGGAATACCAGGTCCCAGCAATAACCGGTAGCCAGCAGCACCGTGCCGGCGATAAACAAGCCGGTCACCATTTCAAAACTTTTCCCCTTCACACGGATATATTCCCCGGCGAGATAGCCAAAGATCACCGAAACGATCGCGGGTGCAGTGCTGGCAAGGCCTTCAGGGTCAAACGGCACCCCTTCCCCATGGTAGAGGTGCGCTTCGCCAAGGAGAGGCAGGTCGACCGCTGCGGTCCCGAACCATCCCCCGATGCTGAACGGATCGGCAGGATTCCCGGCCAGGCAGGCCAGCCAGTAGAGCAGCAGGATCAGCATTCCTGCAAAAAATGCTCTTTTCGGTTGGAGATAATAGATCATTACCGACGCAAAAAGGTAACAGATGGCGATCCGTTGCAGCACACCCATGATCCGGATCCCGCTTCCGGGGTTGGCAGCGCTGGTCCATGGCCGGAAACTGATCCCTTCTTCGGTGTGCCCGAAGAAGGGCCACCAGTTCAGTATAAACCCGATCAGGAAAATCAGCACACTGCGTTTCAGCACTTTGCGCCAGAACACCGAGTCACCTGCCTGTTGCAGGCGGGGTAGTACAAATGCCATAGCATTACCCACGGCAAAGAGAAAAAACGGGAAGACCAGGTCCGTGGGTGTGAGGCCATGCCAGGGTGCATGTTCGAGCGGCGGATATATATGGCTCCAGGACCCCGGGTTGTTAACAAGGATCATAAGGCAGACGGTTGCTCCCCGGAAGACATCTAGTGAATGGAATCGTTGGTTCAAGAGACAGGCATTAGGGAAATGAAGGTAAATAACTGCCCGTTAAATCATTCGTTCTCTGCCCATTTTATTCTTTTGCCACTCCCATTGACCCACTATATTTGCAACCGGGACATATAATACCACTGGCATTTCCGCGTTATAGCAGGCCTGCCAGCCGGTTACACAGGTGTTATCTGGCCGGTCATTTTTTAACAGAATGTGACCGGAATGGCGAAGCTTTGAAAATTTCACGACGTGTCAAAGAAATGGTTAGCGGTGTACAGCCGCCCGAGATGGGAAAAAAAAGTGAGCCAGCTCCTTGCGGAGAAGGGAGTGGAATGTTATTGCCCGCTCAATAAGATCCGCAGGAAATGGAGTGACCGGGTGAAGGTGGTGGAAGAGCCCCTCTTCAAATCTTATGTTTTTGTGCGGGTGAACGATGAAGACAGGACCGAAGTCCGCATGACACCCGGCGTGGTGAATTTTGTGTACTGGGATGGCAAGCCGGGAGTAGTGAAGGATCGCGAGATCAATGCCATCCGGATGTTCCTGGGTGAATATGAAAATGTGGAAGTGCAGTCACTGGAACTTCATCTTAACCAGCGCGTGAAAGTGTTGCAGGGACCGATGATGGACCGTGAAGGAAAAATTGTGGGTGTTGGTCACAAGACCGTGAAGGTTGCCATTGAGAGCATGGGATATATGCTGGTGGCCCATATCGATAAAACTAAACTAACTTCAGCCGACTGATCATACGCCGGCGTAAACTATCAACACGCGTCAATGAAGTACATACGTTTAATGTTCCTTGTTTCGCTTGCAGTGTACATGTCTTCCTGCGCCCCGCAGCAGCAGGTGTCAAAATACCTTGGCGAGGCTAGGGATACTTCAGGACTGGAACTTGATATTCCCGAGCTGCTGATCCAGCGCAACGACCTGCTGTCGATCCAGGTATACAGCCTCGCCACAAAGGCCGAGGTGGATGCATTGTATAACCTGCCCTGTGCGGGTTCGCCTGTCGCGGGCGCTGCGGGGCAGCAGGGTGCCGTTGGTCCATGCGGGTTCCTGGTTGACGCAGCGGGCAACATCGAATACCCGCGAATCGGCCTCCTGCATGTGCAGGGTCTCAACAAACAACAGCTCAGTGACCTGATCAAACGGAAAATAAATGAAAAGGATACGGTGCTCAGGGAGCCTTCCGTGATTGTGCGTTTCCAGAACCTGAAAGTGCTGGTGATGGGGGAAGTAAAATCACCCGGCGTGCAGTCGTTTCCCGGTGAGCGGATCACTATCCTTGAAGCGATCGGACTTGCCGGTGATGTGACTGATTTCGGGATCAAGGAAAAGGTGAAGGTCATCCGCGAAGTAAATGGCAAACGCCAGATTGCGACCGTCAACCTTTCATCAACTGACCTGTTTACGTCGCCGTTTTATAACCTCATGCAGAATGATGTGGTGGTTGTGGATCCTTCTGTGCGCAAGACCAAACAGCAGGACCAGGCACTGGTCTACCAGAAAATCAGCCTTGGCCTGAGCATCATCACGGCTTTTGCCCTGATCTATAATGTTTTCCAATAACCTTATCCTAAAAATCACAAGCCTTTTCCATGGATGAATCGGTTTCTAAAAACAAGAGTGAGCTTTGGAGCCTCAGCATCAAAGACCTCTTCTATAAATACCTGCGGTACCTGCCGTTGATCCTGCTTTGCGTGCTGATTGCCATGGGTGGCGCGTTCCTTTACCTGCGGTATGCTACGCAGATTTATAGTTCGAGCGGACTGATGATCATCCAGCAGGACCAGAAGCAAACCAGCACCGACAAGGTTGAAGACCTCCTTCTTGGTTCAAACAAAACGCAGAATATCCAGAATGAAATGGAAATCCTGCGGTCCAAACCACTGATGGAAAGGGTGGTGGCGAAACTCGACCTCAGTTTTGATGTGATCCAGCATGGGAAGATCAAGGACCTGAATGTATACCGGCAGAAACCATTCGCCATCCGCGCCATCAGCATCAATGACTCTTCGCACTCATTTGCCATGACCGTACTGTATACGGACAACGAAGCCCTGACGGTGAATGGCCTGAAAGTTCCGTTTGGACAGGCTTTCAAAACCGCAGCAGGTGTATTTGAAATCACCCGTGTATCCGCTGGAGCGCCGGCACTGGAATACGAGGTGACCTGGTCACCTGTATCGTCGGCCGCCGGCCGCCTGGCAGGTACCATTTCCATATTGCCCAAAGCGGCAAATTCCGGGATTCTCAATATCGGACTGCTGTCTCCCAACCCGGTGCTTGCGCGGGATGTGGTGAACACCCTGATGAGGGAGTACAGTCTCATGAACATTGAGCAGAACAACTTCTCCACCGACCAGATGCTCTCCTTTATCAACGCCCGGCTGGAGATCCTCAACCGCGAACTCGACAGCGCGCAGCAGAAGTTGCTGGAATACCAGCAGGAGAATGACCTCGTGGATATCGACGCCCAGTTGTCTGCCTATTTCCTAAATATAAACGAAGGGGACAAGGCCATCCTCACCGAGCAGACGAGGTTTGGCATTGCCGAGCTGATTGAGAAATCGCTGGCATCACCCGAAACGCAGTACCAGGGCCTGGTTGTGCCATCTTCACTGGGCCTCGAAGACCCGGTGCTGAATGAAATGGTGGGCAGGTACAATACGATACAACTGGAACGGAAAGCATTGCTGGAATCGAATACTCCATCCGGACACCCTTCCATCAAACTGGCGGAAAGCCAGGTGGAGACACTGCGGGCAACCATCCTCGAGAATATCCGCAATATCAAAACGAGTTACAGTAAAACGATCAATACCCTGCAGGGCAATACCAGCCGTAACCAGTCAAATCTCAAGGGGCTGCCCTACAAGATCAAGAACTACATTGAGCTCAAGAAGCCGGTGGATATCAAACTTGAACTGGTCAAACAACTCGAGGGCAAACGGGAGGAAGCAGCCATCGCGCGTTCATCCACTGTGTCGAGTTCACGTGTGATCCAGAATGCGGAAGATGGTGTGCCGGTAAAACCCAACCGCACAACAGTACAGATCATTGCCCTGCTGATCGGACTCGGTATCCCGGCAGTATTTATATTTATCCGCGAATTGCTGAATGATAAAGTGTCCAGCCGTAACGATATCCAGCGCATTACCGATGCACCGGTGGTTGGTGAGGTAGGGCATTCATTCAGTGACGATGTGCTGGTGGTTACCCGGACCAGCCGGTCAATGGTAGCCGAGCAGTTCAGGATCATCCGGTCCAACCTGCAGTATATTATCGGGAAAAACGAGAAGCCGGTTATCATGGCCACTTCTTCGTTCAGCGGGGAGGGTAAATCATTCGTGAGTACCAATATGGGTGCGGCGATGGCGGTGACCGGTAAAAAAACCGTGATCCTCGAGTTTGATATCCGTAAACCAAAGGTATTGTCGGGGTTGAAAATGACCCGCAGTTCCGGTATCAGCAATTTCCTCGTTGGAAAAGACAGTCTCGAAAGCCTGATCGTACCCGTTCCTGGCGTCGACAACCTGTTTGTACTGCCCTGCGGACCGGTGCCTCCCAATCCTGCCGAGCTCCTGCTCGACCCGCAGGTGGATGTCATGTTTGCCTGGCTGAAAGAAAAATTTGATGTGGTGATCATCGATACGGCGCCCGTGGGCATGGTAAGTGATGCGATCACCCTTGGTAAATATGCAGATTGCACGCTTTACCTGGTACGCCAGGGATATACGTATAAAAAACAGATCGCGCTGGTAGATGAGCTCTATACACAGAAGAAACTCCCCGCGGTTTCGATTGTTGTAAACGACGTCAAGATGAAGTCGGGTTACGGTTACTATGGTTATGGCCGTTATGGATACGGTTATGGTTACGGAAACAGCTATTATGAAGAAACAGCGCCGGTTACTTTCTTCCAGAAACTGAAGAAGGCGATTGGTTTGGGTAAGCCACCAAAGGTCAATAAATAAAATATTCATCTAAAAGAATGTAAGCAGCGCATGTCTAAGACAATTGTTATTACAGGTGGGGCCGGATTTATCGGCTCGCACGTAGTCCGTCTCTTCGTCAGCAATTATCCGGAGTACACAATCGTAAACCTGGATGCCCTCACCTATGCGGGCAACCTTGCCAATCTCAGCGATGTGGAATCAGCCGCGAATTATCGTTTTTCCAAAACCAATATCCTCGACACGGATGCCCTCGCGGCGCTCTTTGCGGAGTACAAACCGGATGCGGTGATCCATCTTGCGGCTGAAAGCCATGTGGACCGGAGTATCCTGTCCCCGCTGGATTTTGTGTTTACGAATGTGGTTGGAACGGTGAACCTGCTGAATGCGGCGAAAACCGCATGGGCAGGTGATTTCAGCGGCAAACTCTTCTACCACGTATCAACCGATGAGGTATATGGGGCGCTGGGGGATACCGGCCTGTTTACCGAAACAACCAAATACGATCCGCATTCGCCCTACAGCGCATCAAAAGCATCGTCGGATCATTTCGTGCGTGCCTATGGTGATACGTACGAGCTGCCGGTGATCATCAGCAACTGCTCAAACAACTACGGCCCGTACCACTTCCCGGAAAAGCTGATCCCGTTATTTATCAATAATATCATCAATAAAAAGCCGCTGCCGGTTTATGGCGACGGGCTTTATACCCGTGACTGGTTATTTGTAAAAGACCATGCCCGTGCCATTGATGTGATTTTCCACAAAGGAAAGACCCATGATACGTACAATATCGGCGGGTTTAATGAGTGGACCAATATCGCACTCGTGAAACTGATGTGCAGCCTGATGGACGAGCGGCTCGGTCGCAAAGCCGGTGAAAGCGAAGAGCTGATCACGTACGTGAAAGACCGTCCGGGCCACGACCGCAGGTATGCCATTGATGCAAACAAACTCAACAGGGAACTCGGCTGGTCGCCGTCGGTAACATTCGAAGAAGGCCTGGCACAGACCATCGACTGGTACCTCAGCAATGAAGACTGGCTGAAGCAGGTGACCAGTGGGGATTACCTGAATTATTACAAGGAACAATACGGGAAGTGAGAATGGGTTGAATCGGCGGTACCGGAAATTCTGGATTCTGTTTAAATACTAACCAATTACCAGACAACTGCATACTATCCAATCCCTTCGCGGGATTTCGAGCCTGCTCGTCATGTTGTTTCACTTCAGCAGTGTCACGCGGCAGTATACAGAGCAGTCATTTTTAATGGATGTCTTCAGTTTTGGTTTTGCGGGGGTGGATATCTTTTTTGTGATCAGTGGGTTTATTATTTCCTATACAACAATATGCTTACCTACAGGCCTCGCAAACCTTAAAACCTACCTGTTGAAAAGGATAGTTCGGGTATATGCTATTTACTGGCTGGTGATAGCCTGCTTCCTTTTCTTGCAGTTGACGTTTCCTTCGCAGTACAAGACCCCGTTTCCTCTTGATCTGGGGAACCTGGCCGCCACTGTTTTATTGCTTCCAGGACATATCATGTTGAATGGCGTCAGTTGGACATTGACCCATGAAATCTTTTTTTACCTGTGCTTCTCGGTGATATTTTTTATTCCCTCGAGAAAAACTTTCCTCGCCTGTACGTCGACAATTGTTATTTTTTTACTGATAATTTACTCATTTGGCCTGCATCCACCCGATAGTAATGTCTTGTTTGATCTTTTGTTTTTCCCGATGAATATTGAATTCGGACTGGGCGTTATTGCTGCGATGGTTTTCGGCTACCTGCCGGAGCGGCTTTGCATGCCTCTGATTGTAGCGGGTGCGACTATGTTTTTTTTCTTTGCTGCCCATCAACAAAATAATCCACTGGCAGACCCCGGATCATTCCAGCGAGTCGTCATGTTCGGGATACCCCCGTTTCTGATGGTGGCTGGACTTTGCCGGCTTGAACTTAAAGGTAATGTTGGTGGGTCAGGCTTTCTGTGGTCGCTTGGCAACGCCTCGTACAGCCTTTACCTCCTGCATCTTCCTGTGGTGGTAGTGGTGGTGAAGTATTCAGATTTTTTTATTAATAGCCCATTGATATACAACCTGGTTCTGGTATCAGCCAGTGGAGCGCTGGTCCTTTTCAGCATGTGGTTCTACAGGAAAGTGGAACGGCCGCTGACCAGAATGCTGAGCCAGCTGATCGTTAAAAGGGTTTCTGCATCAACAATATCATAATAACCTTTCCGCGGGTATGCGGGATAAACTTTTTTGTATGAAGGGAATTATTCTCGCTGGTGGTTCCGGAACGCGACTCTATCCGATCACCAAAGCTATTTCCAAACAACTAATGCCGATTTACGACAAACCAATGATCTATTATCCATTGTCTACACTGATGATGGCAGGAATCAGGGAAGTGTTGATCATTACGACTCCGGAAGATAACAGCTCTTTTAAAAGACTGCTAGGGGACGGAAGCCAGGTTGGTTGCAGGTTCGAGTACGCAGTGCAGGAGATACCTAACGGGCTTGCGCAGGCATTTGTCCTTGGGGCTGATTTTATCGGTACTGATAAGGTCGCCCTGGTGCTCGGTGATAATATTTTCCATGGTACTGGTCTGGGAAGGCAACTTGAATCGCTTAACAACGTGGAAGGCGGATATGTTTTTGCCTACCAGGTTTCGGACCCGGAACGATACGGGGTGGTTGAGTTTGATGAAAATATGAAGGCTGTATCGATCGAGGAGAAGCCCTCCCAGCCAAAGTCGGATTATGCGGTACCAGGATTATACTTTTATGACAACACGGTAGTTCAGATTGCAAAGTCGTTGAAACCGTCACCGCGTGGTGAATATGAAATTACGGATGTAAATAAACACTACCTGCAGGAAGGAAAGCTGAAGGTTGCCTTACTCGACAGGGGAACAGCGTGGCTGGATACAGGCACCTTTGACTCACTCAGTGACGCCAGTGAGTTTGTGCGTGTAATTGAAAAAAGGCAGGGCACCAAAATCGGGTGTATTGAGGAGATTGCATACCTGAAAAAATTCATTACTGCCGACGAACTTCAGGTGCTGGCCTCACAGCTTGCCAAAAGTGGTTACGGCGCATATCTGAAGGCGGTGCCGGGAAGGCAGTCAATACTTTAATACTACAACCAATGCTGGATTTAAATTCAAAAAGTATCCTTATTACCGGCGGAACCGGATCGCTCGGGAAAGCGCTGACCAAAGAAATATTTTCGAAGTGGCCTGGTGTAAAGCGACTGGTTATCTACTCGCGGGACGAGCAGAAGCAATACCAGATGGCATTGCAGTACCCTGAATCAAAATACGAAGCAATCCGTTATTTCATTGGCGACGTGCGGGATTATAATCGCCTTAAGCGCGCGTTTGAAAACATAGATTATGTTATTCATGCAGCTGCAATGAAACATGTCCATATTGCGGAATACAACCCTGATGAGTGTGTGAAAACCAATATCGGTGGCGCTGAAAATGTAATCAGGGCCGCGATGGAAACAAAAGTGAAAAATGTGGTCGCATTGTCAACCGACAAAGCTTGTGCACCCATAAATCTTTACGGCGCTACCAAGCTTGCTTCCGATAAACTTTTTATCGCAGCCAATAATATAAAAGGCGACCGGGACCTGAAGTATTCCGTAGTCCGCTATGGCAACGTAATGGGATCAAATGGATCGGTTATGCCTTTCTTTCTTAAAAAAAGAAAAGAGGGTGTATTGCCTATCACTGATCCCAATATGACGCGATTTAATATTTCGCTGAGCGGGGGTGTTGAGATGGTGCTTCATGCACTCGATACAGCCTGGGGAGGCGAATTATTTGTTCCTAAAATCCCTTCTTACCGCATTACGGATGTTGCCAGTGCAATAGGACCCGATTGCAAACAGGAAATCGTTGGTATCCGTCCCGGGGAAAAAGTACATGAGGAAATGATTACTGCATCGGACTCTTTTACAACATACGATCTCGGTAAGTATTATGTGATACTCCCTCAACAGCCTGTCTGGTCACTCCCGGACTTTATTAAGAACTTTTCTGCCGTCAAGGTAGCCACGGGCTTTAGCTATACCTCCGGCGAAAATAGCGAATGGCTGACCGTACCTGAACTTGCGAAGCTGGTAGCCGAACACGTTGAACAGGAGGACGCTGCCGGTAATAATTAAATTTCAACCATGAAAATCATCCCTTACGGCCGGCAGTCTATCGACGACAACGACATCCATGCGGTGACCGAAGTTTTACGGTCCGATTACCTGACACAGGGTCCGGCGATCCCGGCTTTTGAAAAAGCCTTCGCGGAATACATTGGTGCCCGTTATGCTGTGGCGGTATCCAATGGCACGGCCGCATTGCACCTGGCTGCAATGGCCAACAACCTCCAGCCGGGTGACAAAGTACTTACCACGCCGATCACATTCGCCGCATCTGCCAATTGTGCAAGATACTGCGGGGCGGAAGTGGTGTTTGCAGACATCGATCCTGTAACCTATACCATTGACCTGGATAAGGTGCAGGAAGCATTTGAAAAGTATCCCGGGATAAAAGGCGTGGTACCGGTGGACTTCGCAGGATATGCTACAGACCTCGAAAAGTTGAAAGCAATTGCAGACAGGTATGGCGCCTGGATACTGGAAGATGCCTGCCATGCGCCCGGGGGATATTTTACAGACAGCCGGGGAAACAAGCAATTATGTGGCAACGGCCAGTTTGCGGGACAAGCTATTTTTTCTTTCCACCCGGTGAAACACATTGCCACTGGTGAAGGTGGAATGATCACCACGAACGATAAATCTGTTTATGAGCGGCTGCTTATTCTCCGCACCCACGGTATAACCCGTGACCCGGAGCTCATGGATAAAAACGATGGTGGATGGTATATGGAGATGCGCGAATTGGGGTATAATTACCGTATGCCGGATATCCTCGCAGCGCTCGGGGTGACGCAATTGAAAAAAGCGGAAGCGGGGCTTCTGCGGCGTTTTGAAATTGCTGAGCGTTACACCAGCGGACTGGCCGGCCTTCCGCTGACGTTACCGCAATATACGCCGGGCCATGCTTTCCATCTTTACGTCGTCCAGACAGAAAAACGGAAAGAACTGTATGATTATCTCCGGACACAGGGCATCTATGCGCAGGTCCACTATATCCCCGTACATCTGATGCCGTATTACCGGTCTTTTGGTTGGAAAGAGGGTGACTTCCCGGTTGCGGAAGCTTATTACCGGCAATGCCTGAGCCTTCCGATGTACCCCACGCTCACGGATGAGGAACAGCAATATGTAATTGAAAAAATAAAATCTTTTTACGCATGAAAAACACCAAACAGGAAGATTTCTGGAGTGAAAGCTTTGGCAAGGAATACAGTGACAGGAATTCATGGCAGACCGACAATGAGTGGGATCAGTTTTACATAGAAAACTGGGGTAAAACGAAACTGGAAATAAATGACACAGTGCTTGCAGGTCTTCCCAGGGACATAAAAATCCTGGAAGTCGGTTGTAACATCGGGATGCAGCTGAAAGGTTTCCAGCGGATGGGTTTTAAGGAACTCTACGGAATCGAACTCCAGGCGTACGCCGTTGAAAAGGCAAAACGCGTAACTGAAAATATAAACATCATCCAGGGATCGGGTTTTGACCTGCCATTCCGGGAAAATTATTTTGATCTCGTATGTACGAATGGTGTGCTGATCCATATAGCACCTGTAGATCATCATCGGATTATGGGGGAAATCCACCGGGTGTCAAAAAAATACATCATGGGCTGGGAATATTTCTCACCGAATGTCGTTGATATAAACTACCGGGGAAATCCCGGGTACCTGTGGAAAGCGGATTTTGCGGGGATTTACCTGAACAGTTTTTCTGATCTCGGTGAAGTCAAACGCACAAAGTTCCCCTATCTCACTGAGAAGGATAAGGGCAATACGGATGAAATTTTCTTACTATCCAAGTAAAATCTATGCAGATAAAATATTGCACACGCTGCCTGTTCCCGGAAACCAAACCGGATCTTTTTTTTGATGAACAGGGCGTTTGTTCAGCCTGTGTTGCTGCGGAAGAAAAAACCCAGATCGACTGGGAGCAGCGTAGGAAGGATTTCTTTAAGATCATTGAACATTACAGGAGCAAGAACCCAACCGGCTATGATTGTATCGTCCCGGTGAGTGGCGGCAAGGACAGCACCTACCAGGCGTATTACATGAAAAAGGTGTGCGGGCTTAATCCGCTTTGTGTTTGTTTTGAAACAACGGCTGTGACCGAAATCGGACAGCACAACCTGGACAACCTCGCTGAGATGGGCATGGATGTAATCCATTTCAAGAAGAATGATGAGGTTTACCGTAAAATGGTGATTGAGTCATTCAAACGCGTTGGGGATGAGATGTGGCCCAACCATATAGGAATATTTACGATCCCTGTGATGTTTGCAGTGAAGTTTAATATTCCCCTGCTGATCTGGGGAGAAAACCCGCAACAGGAATACGGAGGTCCGCTTGAATCAATCCAGAATAAGGTTTTAAGCCGTCGCTGGCTTGAAGAATTCGGCGGATTGCTGGGCAACAGGATCCAGGATATGATTGGGGTTGACGGGATTACTGAAAAAGAACTTACCCCGTATTTTTATCCGTCTGACGAAGACATTGAACGTGTAGGTGTGACGGGACTTTTTCTTGGCCACTACTTTTTCTGGGATGCCAGGAAACAACTCGAGATTGTGAAAGAACATGGTTTCAGGGTCAGCGAAACACCGGTTGAAGGAACCTACACCAATTACGAAAACCTGGATGAAAAAATAGTCGGACTGCATGATTACCTCAAGTTTGTCAAATATGGTTTTGGTCGTGCGACTGATCATGCTTGTATAGATATCCGGAATAACAGGATTACCCGTGAAGAAGGGCTGGATCTGGTGAAAAAGTACGACGGCAAGTATCCGCATTATGCTGTGGAATCTTTTATAGAATATACGGGAATGTCAAAACAGGAGGTAGACGAAGTAATCGACTCTTATACCAATACCATTCTTTTTACACAGGATGAGACCGGCAGGTTTTTACGTGATTCGGACGGCAACCTCGTGCGCAATTTTGAAATAGCATGATATGGTTTCGATAATAGATTACGGCCTCGGCAATCTCGCTTCTGTACAGAAAGCCCTTAACAAGCTTTCCATCGGCAATGTAATTACCGATGATCACAGTGTTATCAGGAGCAGCAGGGCAATCCTCCTGCCCGGTGTTGGTTCCTTCCAGCAAGGCATGCAGAACCTGCGAAGCAAAGGACTGGACAGACTGCTGACCGAAGAAGTAATGGTAAATAAAAAAAAATTCCTGGGAATCTGTCTGGGTATGCAGCTGGTGGCTACCCACGGCACTGAACCGGTCGACTGTGAGGGACTTGGCTGGGTTACCGCTACGGTAAAAAAAATTGAGCGTAACACCATGCGAATTCCGCATCTTGGATGGAATGATACCAATTTCAGCGAACAGGCCTCTGCTGATCTTGGTGTCAGCACTGAAGGGACAAACTACTATTTTATCCATAGCTACCAGATGGTACCGGACAACCGTTCGCATATTATCGCTACGGCCGATTACGGAGGGGAGATTGTCGCAGGAATCCGGCACGACAATATTCTCGCATTCCAGTTCCACCCCGAAAAAAGCCAGGCCACCGGCCTGCATCTCCTTCAGCAATACCTGAGTAACTGATGTTAAAGGTCCGTGTTATCCCGATCCTGACATTTAACGGGTTCGGTCTGGTCAAAACAAAAAGGTTTTCTAATCCGAGAATGGTCGGGAATCCGGTCCAGGCTGCACGAGTATTCAATGCACGTGGCGTGGATGAACTCGCGTTCGTTGATATAATGGCAACAAGGCAGAAGCGGAAACTTAACCTGAACCTCGTCAGGGATGTTATCAAGGAGTGTTTTATGCCTGTAAGTATTGGTGGAGGAGTGGAGACGATAGATGATATCAATAACCTCTTGCGGATTGGCGCAGATAAGGTGATTATAAAAACAAAAGCCCTTACGGATCCGGGTTTTATCCGGGAAGCTGTCCGTTTTTTCGGCAGTCAATGCATAAGCATTGCGGCAGATGTGATTAACGGCGCTGAAGGGTATATGATACAAAATGAGCTGGGATTGTCTGTGCAGGCAACGGAATTCCTGAGAGAGGTAGAAGGGCTTGGGGCCGGTGAGGTGGTCCTGACGAGCGTGGATCACGACGGGATGATGGAGGGATTCGATACGGTGCTCGTCCGTACAATGCAGGCCATTACCAATGTGCCTGTAATTGCGGTGGGGGGTGCCGGAAAACCGGCCCACTTCTCCCAACTGCTTGCAGAAACAAATGTAGAAGCGGTAGGTGCCGCAAGCCTGTACCACTTTACGCAGTTCACCCCGCTGGACGTGAAAAAAGAACTTGCTGCCAATAACAAACCAGTTCGGCTGGATCTGCAATGAGTGCAATAGCCATTATAACAGCACGCGGGGGAAGTAAAAGGATTCCACGCAAGAATATCAGGCCATTCCTTGGCCGGCCCGTAATCCATTACCCGATTGCTGCGGCCCTGGAGTCGGGCTTGTTCGAATTAGTTATTGTTTCGACAGACGATCCGGAAATCGCAGCTGTAGCCGTGGCTGCCGGGGCTGAAGTACCATTCCTCCGGAGCGCGAAAAATTCGGACGACTACGCTACTACCGCAGATGTCCTGAATGAAGTTCTTGAGTGGTATGGTTCTTCGGGGCGGAGTTTCACCAGCCTTTGCTGCATCTATCCTACCGCGCCGTTTGTAACAGCCGATAAGCTGAAGGTAGCATTTGAAATGATGACAGCGCGGGATGCAGACTCCGTTTTTCCGGTAGTGCAGCATAGTCACCCACTTTACCGGTCACTACTGATAAAGGATGAATTGATCAGCCCGGCTTTTCCTGAATATGAAAACGTACGATCGCAGGACCTGCCTGCTACTTTTTACGATGCCGGACAATATTACTGGTTGAATGCAGAACGGTTCACCCGGAGTGCTAAAATCTATACAGGCAATTCAGTTCCGCTGGTAGTGTCCGAAATGGAAGTCCAGGACATAGATAGTGAAGCAGACTGGATTATGGCTGAGTTGAAATACGGAATCCTCCATGGTTAAGCCTGTAGTATTTTTCCGGGCGGATGGCAGCAACACCATGGGCCTGGGTCACATCACCCGCTGCAGCGCACTGGCGGAGATCCTTCGCGGAAGTTTCAGGACAATCCTGCTTACAGGTGCAGCCACACCAGTTCCGGTCATTGATACCGTCAGGCAATCTTTCAACCGGATTGAGCAGGTTCCCGATTCGAACCTGACGGATGAGCTCGCGTTTGTTGCCGAAACTATCGGCGCTGGTAGTATAGTTGTGTTGGATGGATACCATTTCGGAACAGCTTATCAGCGGACGGTACGTCAGTCGGGTTGCCTGCTCGTATGTATAGATGATATCTGCCAGGGATTTTTTGAAGCAGATGTGGTCATAAACACGTCGGGGCATGTCAGTCCTGCCGATTACCGGGCAGCATGGTTTACACGACTTTATCTCGGGCCTGCTTACAGGCTGCTCAGGAAGCCGTTCTGGCAGCCTGTAGATGCTAATAAGACTGTAGGGTCTGTGCTTATAAATTTCGGCGGAGCCGATCCCGGAAACCAGACGCTGAGGGCGCTTGAGCAATGTGTGGCAAGTGCGCCGGATCATTCTTACGAGATCGTCATTGGCGCCGCTTACCAGTTTAAGGAGGAACTATATCAGTCCATCCGTCTGCTGAAAGCAAATGTAAGAGTGCATGAGTCTATTAACGCACAGCAGGTTTACGATCTGATGGCTTCCTGCGAATTTGCCGTTACCGCACCCAGCACTGTGTCATACGAGTACCTTACAACCGGTGGCAAACTCTTTCTCCAGGTGATTGCGGATAACCAGGTTGGAATGTTTGCATGGCTGGTCAGTAAAGGTTATGCAAAGCCTTTTGATGTGTTCCCGGCCGGAACTTATGCCAGGCTGGAAGCTGGGTTTGTTGATGAATTAAGGAAGATATTTTCCCGGCTCGCAACGGAACAAACTGTTCGGATCAGGGAGGTTTTACCCGGGGATGTCCACCTGACTTACGATTGGTATATGGATCAAGAAGTGCGCAGGCAATCTTATTCAGAAGAGATAGCCGGATTTGACCAACATTCAGATTGGTTTGCGCGGAGAGTCCATCCCGGTCCAGCGGCTACCTGGTTTATCGCGATGCACGATGACGTGGCAATCGGCCAGGCGCGATTTGATATACAGGGCAAAATTGCAACCATCGGATACCTGGTCGATCAACAGGCAAGGGGTAACGGATTTGCTCCAATCATTATTAAAAAAGCAATTCAACGTTTAACAGAACTTAATTCTTATTTGTCGGAGGTACGGGGTTATGTGAAAAATCAAAACCATGTTTCAGGTAAAGCTTTCCTGAATCTTGGGTTCACCAGATCACCAACCACTGAGTATCCGGATTCGTCAGTATACGTTTTAAAAATAACACATGAAAACATTCCGCATAGGGGAATTTGAGATCAGCAAGGATTCCCGGCCATTCCTGATTGCTGAAATGTCAGGTAACCATAACCAGTCCCTCGACAGGGCACTTGCCATTGTTGATGCGGCTGCTGCCGCAGGTGCAGATGCTATCAAGCTCCAGACCTATACGGCTGAAACAATGACTATCCGGGGAGCGTATACGATCAATGACGAGCAAAGTCTCTGGAACGGAAAAGAATTATTCGACCTTTACAGGGAAGCATATACACCATGGGAATGGCATCAGCCAATCTTTGAAAGGGCAAAGGAAAAAGGGATGCTGGCATTCAGTTCACCTTTCGACGAAACGGCCGTTGACTTTCTCGAGACGCTCGATGTGCCATGTTACAAGATTGCTTCATTCGAAAATACGGACTGGCCATTGCTCAGGAAAGTGGCAGCAACTGGTAAACCGGTAATTATGTCTACGGGAGTGAGCAACCTGAACGATATTGATGAGTCGGTCCGGGTGCTCCGGCAGGCCGGGTGTAATGACCTTATCCTCCTCAAGTGCACCAGCACGTATCCTGCCACACCTGAGAATACAAATCTTACAACCATTCCCTATCTCGAACAGGTTTTCGATTGTATTGCCGGATTATCCGATCATACCATGGGTATCGGCGCCTCAATCGCAGCCGTTGCCCTTGGGGCGAGGGTAATAGAAAAACACTTTACCCTGCGGAGGTCAGATGGGGGCGTAGACAGCGCGTTCAGTCTTGAGCCGGAAGAATTTGCATCGCTCGTTACGGAGTCCGGAAGGGCGTTCCAGGCCCTTGGTAAAGTGCAGCTTTCGGTGCAGCAGATTGAAACAAAAAGCAAGAAGTTCAAACGCTCTATCTACGCAAAGGAGGATATCCGGCCTGGCGAAAAATTTAGTCCGGCTAACCTTGCGGTCATTCGCCCGGGTGACGGCCTTGAGCCGAAGTATCTTGATTTGCTGGTTGGACGCGAATCAAAGTTTGCCATCCAAAAAGGCACTCCGATTACATGGGAAGTACTTTGAGTGCAGGACCGCAACGGCCTGTAATATTACTCTGCTTCGGTTACCACAGGCAGGGATGGATCAGGATTTTTGAAGAATTGAATGACGAATTCGAATTCCATTACCTTTTTTATGTTTTTCCGGAATCTGAAACTGTATCGTTCACAGAGCAACCCCGTCACTACTGGTCACAATTCCGGAACGCAGGCGGGATTTTAAAAAAAATCCAACCCACGGGAGTTGTGTTTATGGATACCAGCAACCTTTCCAACCTGGCATTGATTTTTGAGTGCAGGAGAAAGGGTATCAAAACTTTCGTGATGCAACATGGACTGTTCCATGACCTAAAAACAAACATAACAATTGACAAGGCGCTGGCAGCTAACCGGTTGAAGGAAGCAGTTCCCGGGGAAGCACTCAAAAGTGTAAAAAATACAACATTCCGCTTTTTTATCAATAGCCTTCGTATCACGGACCTGTTTCGCTTCTTCCATGTAGTCAGGTGGCAGCTGAACCGCCGCCGGATGCTTGACCTTGAGGCTACAGCACTGAACCGGTTACCTTACCAGCAGGCCGATGAGTATATCGTGTTCACAAAATTCAACGGTCGGTATTTCACAGAAACTGACGGCGTTGGTCCTGAAAGGATGAGGGAAATCGGTATGCCCGAGTTTGATCCATTTGCACATTACCAGCCTTCATCAATTCCATTGGAAAAGTATGTCCTCGTCATCGACTCTGCGTGGACTTTTAATAAAGAAATGCAGTCCGATGGATTAATGGGCCAGGGTGAATTCAATCGCATGTTAAGTGAAATCAACGATGCGGCGATTGCGAAGGGTTGCAGGCTGCATGTTAAGCTCCATCCGTATTCCTATCATAACGACCGGTTCCTCCAGCATGAAAACATCACCTATTTCCGCGACACTGATGTGGTAAAGCAACTGATGGACGCAGAGGCCGTAGCAGGGTTTGATTCAACACTCATGATCTTCGCGCTTTATTTCAAGCCGACGGTAATGATTAACATGGATCCGGATGCCTATCTGGCGCGGGTCGTCCGTCAGGAGTCAGGTCACGAAGTGCTGCTTCCGGCGGAAGTAACAAAAGAAAGGGTGCTGGGTGGATTTTCCAAAATGCCGGATCTTGCCCTCAGGGAAGTGCTTGAAAAACTTTTCCTCTATCGGGTAGATGGGAAAAGCAAGGAGCGTTTGAAAAATCTTCTCGTCGAAAAGCGCCAAACAATTCAGGGCTGATGTCAAAACTGCTGAAGAGCTCTGCTGTTTACGTTTTACTTGGTTTCCTGCCGGTCGCGATCAATTTCCTCCTCGCCCCGGTCTATACCGCCGTACTTCCACCGGTAGAATATGCCATAATCGGGATCAGTACGCTGTTCCAGACCTTCCTGACTTTTTTCCTGAGTTTCAGTCTTGACGGCGCCCTGACACGCATTTATTTCGATTATAAAACCAAAGAGGAACAAAGGAACCTCCTGGGTACACTGATTATAGCAACCAGCGTCATCAGTGCTGCGGTGTTCCTGTTGCTTTTGTTTTTTGGTAACGCAATTTTTACAGTTGCGTTTAAATCACCGGATTTCACTTTTACCCGTTTGGGAATCTGGGTATTCCTGACAACTTTTGCGCAGGTGATTTATCTTCTATTTCTCGGCTTTTACAGGAACGAGGAGAACCTGAAGGCGTACTCCTTCTGGAGTATTGTGTTTTTTGTTTTGCCCGTACTTGGCATCCTTGCAGGACTTCTTTTTTTCAGGTCAGGGCCATCGGGTGCTATCATCGGAAGGGGAATAGGCAGTCTGCTGACCGTAGTGGGAATGCTTATTCATTTTTATCGCAGGAGGGCGCCAAAGTTCGTTTCCAGCTACCTCCGGGTTTCGTTAAAGTACTCCCTGCCCCTGATCCCTTACCAGATCATGTTTGCTGCATTCTCAAACATTGACCGCATTATCCTTGAAAGGTTTTTCCTGCAACATGAGTTTGGGGTTTACAATTTTGCTGCAATGGTCAGCGGGCTCGTACCGATCTTTATGAATTCAATGGCCAACGCCCTTAATCCAAGGATTTATAAAAGCCTCTCGGGTTCCACCCAGAGTGAGGAAGTCAGGATTTTGAACCAGCTGAACCTCCTGGGAACGGCATTCGTAATCTGCTGCTGCATTGCTCTGGTTGTGCCCGCTATGCGGATTTTTATCAGTGGTTCCTACTCCGGCAGTTATCCCTATGTCGGTTTACTGTTTCTGGCATACCTGCCTTATACCCATTATCTCGTTTACACAGTGCCCTTATTTTATTTCGGCCGCACAAGAAGTTTCCCGGTCATCAGTTTTGTTGCCCTGGTAACAGGCGTGCTGTTCAACCTGGTTTTCCTACGTTATCTTGGCATATGGTCCGTATGCATTTCCCTTTTTGTCATCCGGGTAATGCAACTGGCAGTCGCCCGTTTCTTCACGCGACGGTATGATTACGCTATTCTGGGTTACATAAAGCAGAAAAAAAATATCCTGTCGTCCCTGGTGATCACCAGCTGTTATGCGTTGATCCTGTATTTTAACTACCGGTTTGGCCTGCTGCCTGTCGATGTGGTCAACCTCGTACCATTACTTGTATTTGCACTGCTCTGTTCATTATATTACCGCAGTGAAATCTCAATGGTTTGCAGGAACCTCAGGCCGTTGCTGCAACCATTCCTGGCCAAACTCCGCGGGCATGGCTAGAACATCGTACCCCACCGTAAAGCCGACCGTTCGTGTCACCCAATTCCTGTACAGCGGGCTCGGAGGGCATGGTTCTGTGGTCCTCTCAATGATTTCTGCGGATGAGGGGAAGTGCCTTGACAACAGACTTGTATTTTATGGTATTGAAGCAACCAGGCAGGAATACATCGATTTCTGTGAGGAACGCAATGTGGCTTTCCAGTCAGTAATCAAAAAACGCGGTATTGATATCGCTTCCGTATTGCAAATTTTCCGTGTCCTCCGCAGGTTCCGGTCGGAGATAACTGTATTACACAGCACCACACTCATTCCCTTACTCGTCCTTTACCGGATTTTCTTCAGGACCAGGCTTGTCTTCGTTGAACATAACCCAAACCAGGTAAAAAAGCGGATTGAATGGCTTTGGTCATGGATGGGACTCGCTTTTGCAAACAGGACAATATACCTGACAAACGAATACAAGGAAGAAGTCAGGTCCCGGCTGGGATGGTGGATGAAAGACAGGAAGGTTGCAGTAATTCCCAACGGTATTGATACCTCGCTGTTTGCCCCTTCAATTGCCCCACCTGAGATCGGACGGCCACACCGCCTGACTATGATCGCCAGGTTCACTCCGACAAAAGACCAGTCTACTTTGGTCCGTGCATTTGCTATCCTTTGTAACATCCAGCCAGACAATAACGCAGAACTCATACTTGCAGGGGATGGCAGCACGAAGGAATCAGTTATGAACCTGGCAGAAGAACTTGGAGTCGGCCAGCGGGTGAAATTTCCGGGATTGCTCGGTGAAAACAGTATTGTGACATTATTGAAGGATACCGATATCTATGTACACGCTTCGCATGGTGAGACCATGAGTACTTCGATTATGCAGGCCATGGCATGTGGTCTTCCCGTTATTGGAAGTGATGTGATGGGGATCAGGAACATAATCGATGGGAAAAACGGGTTCCTTTTTCCTGACGGTGATGGACCCGCGCTTGCATCAGTGCTGTCCCGCCTCCTCGGCGACGAATCGGCATGTAAGGAAACATCATTGATCGCAAGGGACTATGCGCTACGGCATTTTTCCGCAACTGCGATGCTCGAAAAATACATTGCTGCTTTTACTGCTGATGAATAAAACGGGGAAGTCAATAAAAATCCTGCATGTAATCCATATAGGGGGAATCGGCGGGGCTGAGAAACTCCTCTTGCAGCTTTTGCCTGCGCTGCAACCAGAAACAATTGTTGAATGCCTGGTTATTCACCGCCACTCCGCCGCAGATAAAGCTGTTTCGGAAATTGCCAGTGGCCTGAATGCAATGAATGTCAAAGTCCATACGGTTGGTTACAGCAGCTTGTTCCGCAATGAGGTAATGCCGAAAATCATGAAGGTAATCGCGGATGGCAGATTCGACATTGTGCATAGTCACCTCAAATATGCCGATACCTGGCTGGCGTGGCTGAAGCTGAGAGGTAAACTGCGGCTGCCTGTCGTAACTACTGTACACAGTTTCAGGGACGAATACGAAAGCCGCTTCGGGATTGCGGTGGCTCCTGCACTGTACCGTTCAGCCTACTACTGGGTTACCAGATTCATATACCGGAGATTCCAGGGATTTGTCCTGATTTCGGAGGTTATTGATCGCTTTACCAAAGAAGCTAAGCTTATCAAAAAAACGCAGGCTTCAGCTGTGATACCCCATGGCTACAGGACTCACGAGAATGCCGGTTTGCAGAAACACCCTGCCGGGCGACAGGGAGGCATCGCGGTGCCGGGACGACTCCTTGCAAGGAAGGGGCAGCATTTGGCAATTGAGGCACTGCAACACCTGGACATAGCAGGTACCCCGATACTACTGCACCTGTATGGGGAAGGTCCGGCAAAAGATGATCTTCAGCGTCTGACGCAACGACTTGGACTTGTCGATCAAGTAATATTCCATGGTTATGTAACAAATCTTCCTGAAAGACTTTCAGAGGCAGCTGTTGTTGTCATCCCATCCCTGTCAGAAGCCTTTGGACTTGTTTTCCTTGATGCTTTTGCTGCAGGTACTCCCGTGGTGGCATTTGATGTGCCTGCCTCCAACGAAATTGTTGTACACGGGCAAAGTGGATTGCTGGCTGGAAAAGCGGATCCTGTGGCACTGGCAGCGGCCATCCGGGAAATACTTGTAAATCCGCAAGTGGGGGAAAAACTCACCGCCGGTGCATCGGAAAGACTGGCAACGGTGTACGCAATGGGCCGGATGACTCAATCTTATATACAACTCTACCAAACCGTGATTGATAAATACGGTGCACGCCCGAACCATCGGGACGCTAAATAATCGCCATGTGGGAATTTATTGATCAGCCGTTTTTCCAGCAACAGGATCTTTACCTGGTTCCTGCATGCCTGCTCTTATTGTTCATGATCAGCTATTCGATCAGGAAAAAATATGACGGGAGCCCACTGCGCCGTTATTTCCTCCCGGCTCTCTTCCTCCGCTTCTTTTTTGCGGTATTGTATTCTCTCGTCGTTTATTATTATTATGGTTTCGGTGATACTTCCGTGTACTACCGGAGTATAGGCGATCTCAGGAATGCAGTGGCCACAGACAGTTCACTGTTGCTGGATATATATTTCACGCTCAACCTTGACGCAGAAAGCCCGTTGTATACTTTTTTCATGTTTGATAATGGCATAGGTACACATGCATATATGCTGAACCTGAGCAACTATACCGTTCCGAGGTTTGCCCTGCCTTTTTCGTTTCTTTTCAACAACAGTTACCTCTGTATTTCATTCTGCATGGGATTCTTTTCGTTTGGCGGATGCTGGAGGGTTTTCCGGATGTTTACGGAAATGTACCCTCATCTCCACAAAAAGATGGCGGTTGCAGTGCTCTTCCTCCCTTCCGTTTTGTTCTGGGGAGGTTCACTCATGAAAGATTCAATAAGTATTGGTTGTCTCGGATACATGCTTTATGCCCTCTATAACCTGACAATAGTCCGCCGCAAAATTGTTAGCTCGGCTGTTATCGTAATCCTTTCAGGAGCGCTGCTTTATTTCGTAAAACCCTACATTCTCCTTTGTGCATTTCCAACGTTCCTGGTATGGGCATTCCTGCGTAATCAGTTCCTGATTAAAAATGATTCGGTGCGCATGGCTTCAGCGGTTTTTGTTGGCGGTCTTGCATTGGCGGCGGGAATTTTTACCGTCCAGTTTTTGACAAAGTCGGAGGCCGCATCCCAGTATTCGTCCGACAAGATCCTTCAAACGGTACAATCGCTCCAGGGAAGTTTCAGTGCCGACGAAGGCGGCTCGTCATTTACAGTGCAGCAGATTGATAATTCGGTGCTCCAGTTTATACTTCTTTTCCCTATGGGTGTGGTATCTACGTTGTTCCGGCCATTTCTATGGGAAGTCAGGAATCCACTTATGGTCCTGAGCGCACTTGAGGCGCTGGCATTTTTATACCTGACCATAGTTGCATTCCGGGGTGCTGGCATCGCCGGCTTCATGAAAATAGTTTTCAAAGACCCGGTGCTTATTTTTTGCCTGACATTTTCAATCCTGTTTGCGGCAATCATTGGATCCACTACCACAAACTTTGGTGCGCTTGTGCGTTACAAAATACCATGCATCCCGTTTTACCTGATCATGGTGTTTGTGGTGATGGACCGGACGGGTAAATTTTCACCGGATGTTGTCCTTCACAGGAAGCTATTCTGATCTGTAAAATGGCTGTAAACAATACATTAAAAATAATCCGTATTACCACGGGGGGTATGTTCCAGGACATCCTGCTGAAAGGCCAGTTACGATTCCTTTCACTTCACTTTGACATGGTATCCATTTCGGACCCTGACCAGCATCTCGTGAATGTGGCAAATCGCGAAAGGGTACGGACCATTGGGGTTGAAATGAGCCGTGAAATATCCCCGGGTAAAGACCTCGTATCAATCAGGACGCTAAGGCAGGTTTTCCGGCGCGAAAAGCCCGACATCATCCATGTGTCCACACCCAAAGCCGGCTTGTTGGCGATGATTGCGGGAAAGTGGACCCGCGTTCCGGTACGGATGTTAACCCCGACAGGTTTTCGCTTCGTCGGACTTACCGGCCTGAAAAGGAAAATCGTTTTCTTTTTTGAAAAACTGCCACTGAGTTTTGCCACCCATATCTTTCCGGAAAGCCAGGGCGTTATCAACACCATCCGGCAGTACAAGATGACCAGGAAACCGCTGATGCTGATAGGTTCAGGGTCGGTGAACGGGGTCAACCTTGGGATATTCAGCGAGGGAGCAATCGATGCTGGAAAAATGGCAATCCTGAAAAAAGAAATCGATTTCGACCCATCATATAATTACCTGCTTTTCGTTGGACGGATAGTAAAAGATAAAGGCATTACGGAACTGGTCGGCACATGGAAAAAGATCCCGGGAAAAAACAAACTAGTGGTCCTGGGACCCTTCGAGAAAGGAGATCCGGTTCCCGGGCACATAGAGGACGAAATAAGGAATAATCCCGACATCATCCACATTGACTGGACCGATGACGTACATTATTTTATGGCACTGGCTACTTTGCTGGTACACCCTTCCTACCGCGAAGGCTTACCTAATGTACTGCTTCAGGCAGGAGCCATGGGTTGTCCCATAATCTGTACGGCCATTGAAGGCAATATGGATATTGTGGACGATAAAATCAACGGTTTGCTTTTCCAGCCCCGTGATATAGGAACACTGGAAAAAACACTGGCTTTTGCGCTCGCCAATCCGGCTACAATGCAGCAGTACGCAGGCAAACTGCGACAAAAGATTGAATATAAATTTGACCAGAAGTTGGTGCTTCAAGCCCTTGTGCGGCAATACCAGGAAGTTGCCGGAAAATGAATAGTATGCAGAAAAAAGGAATAATCATAGTCGGATACTCCGGCCACTCTTACGTAGTAATCGACGCTTTCCGTCTCGCGGGATATGTAATAGCCGGATACTGCGATAACGAAGAAAAAACAAACAACCCCTATGACCTTGCCTACTTTGGCCGGGAATCAGAGGCTGCGGAAAAAATAAGAGACTTTGGTTTTTTCGCAGCAGTAGGTCATAATGGCATCCGTGAAAAAATCCACAACTCACTCCGGCCAACTCTTGGCGATGCGGCGAACGCGATCCATCCCTCAGCGATTATTGACTCCACTGCCGTGATAGGATCCGGTGTACTCGCCGCTGCCAATGTGGTAATCAACGCACAGGCATGGATCGGGGAAGGGGTGATCTGTAATACTTCGTCAACGATCGAACATGAGTGCTTGATTGGCGGGTTTACCCATATTGCACCGGGCGCGGTGCTTTGCGGTAATGTAAAGGTAGGAGCCCGGTCATTTATCGGTGCCAACTCTGTGATAGCCCAGGGAATTACCATCGGTTCAGATGTAACTATCGGTGCGGGATCTGTGATCCTGAAGGATGTGCCGGACAATGTAACAATGATTGGTAATCCCGGCCGTCAACCAACCTGATGCAGGCGAAACAAACTAAATTTGAAGGTCAAAACCGAATAATCCAAGCACTATGTCCACACCTATGATCGCAGGTTCACCAGTGAAGTCAGTCAACCCGTTAACGGGAAAACAATATGAGATCCCGCAAAACCACCGTGATACCGAAGGCATCGATGCCTTCCTCGCTTTACACCAGGGTAAAAAAGTGGTCCTGGTGCAAGGATTGGGTTTTGTCGGTGCCGTAATGAGCCTTGTGGTGGCTAATGCACTGACAGAAGAATATGCTGTGATAGGTATTGATCTTCCCAGCCAGGCTGCCTGGTGGAAAATACAGGCAATTAATGAAGGAATGTTTCCCGTGATTGCTGACGATCCGAAAATCGAATTGTTTTACCAGGAGGCCCGTCGCAAAAAAAATCTTTATGCCACATCCGACCCGTACGCCTACGGGAAAGCAGATGTAGTGGTCGTGGATATCAACCTTGACGTCCAGAAAAAATCAGCTGGCGGCAACCTGGAGGATTTTGACGTGGACCTTACTCCGTTCAGAAAGGCTATTGAAAGTATAGGCACCAGCTGTAAACCGGATGTGCTGGTTCTCGTCGAGACTACTGTGCCTCCGGGTACATGCGCAAAGGTGGTCAAACCTATTCTTGAAGAAAAGCTCCAGGCGCGCGGTCTCCCAACAGACGAGATACTTGTAGGCCATTCTTATGAGCGGGTGATGCCTGGCCCAAAATATATTGATTCCATCCAGAATTTCTTCCGTGTTTTTTCCGGGGTGGATGAACGAAGTGCCGTCGCAACTGAAAATTTCCTGCGCACCATTATCCGTACGGACGAGTATCCCCTGACGCGCCTGGGAGTCACCCATGCTACCGAAATGGCAAAAGTGCTGGAGAATTCTTACCGGGCAATGAACATCGCCTTTATTGTGGAATGGAGCCGATTTGCGGAAGAAGCAGGGGTGGACTTGTATGAGGTGGTGCACGCTATCCGCATGCGACCGACGCACAAAAACATTATGCTGCCCGGGCTTGGAGTGGGAGGATACTGTCTCACCAAAGACCCCCTGATGGCCAGCTGGGCGAAGATGAATCTTTTCGGCAGCGATACCGGCCTTGCACAAAGCGAAACCGGTGTGCGGATCAACGATCGCATGCCTTATCATGCCTACCATTTTCTGGTATCACAATACAATGACTCCCTCGCGGGGAAAAAAGTCCTGTTGCTCGGAGTCAGTTACCTTAACGACGTGGGGGATACCCGTTACACACCGGTCCAGGGTTTTTACGAGGAACTTGAAAAGGCGGGTGCGGATATCAGCCTGCATGATCCACATGTGGTATACTGGGAAGAAAAAGACCTGCAGGTTGTAAAAGATCTTGACAAACTGCTGGATCAGTCACCTGACATTGTAGTGATAACCACGGGTCATAAAGAATATCGTAATAACCTTTCATTGCTGAATAAGCTTCTCGCCCTTCCGAAACTCTTCATTTACGATACAATCGGGATACTTACAGCAATGGAAATAAGCCTGCTTGCCGACAAACACAAAGTCCGCGTGATCGGACGGGGCGACCTTGTTTAAATAAATTCAAACTGCAAGAAATAATTATGAAGAAAAAAGTCTTACTCCTCGGGGGTGCCGGTTTTATCGGGTACAACATCGGGAAATACCTTGCGGAAAACCGCGATTATGAAATCACAATCGCCGACAATTTTGCCCGTGGGAAACAGGACCTGCTGTTTAATGAACTCGTGTCAACACATTCCATCAAGGTAGTGGAGGGTGATTATACAGATCCGGCTACATTCAATAAACTCGACACTACTTACGACCAGGTGTATATGCTTGCGTCGGTTGTGGGGGTAGACAATGCCAATTCGATCCCGCATGAAATTATCCGGATCAATACGGCGCTGATCTATAACACGCTCGAATGGGTGCGCCGGTCCCGTATTGGCAAGGTACTCTTCACCTCCACCAGCGAGTGTTATGCAGGTACCATTGATGCATTCGGTTACAAGGTGCCCACACCGGAGGAAGTGCCATTGTGCATCGAGGATATCAGCCACCCGCGTTTCACGTATGCCGTCACCAAGATGCTGGGTGAATCGGGTTTCCTGAACTATTCGCGCATCCTTGGTTTTGAAACAACCATCGTCCGCTACCACAATGTATACGGTCCGCGCATGGGCTTCAAACACGTGATCCCGCACCTGGTTGTCCGTTTCAGGGATAAGGAAGATCCGTTTAAAGTTTACGGGCACGACCAGACCCGCGCTTTCTGTTATATCTCCGATGCAGTGGAAGGCACCGTGCTTGCCATGGAAACCGCCAATACCAACGGACAGATCTATCATATCGGCACCCAGGAAGAGATCACTATTGGCGAACTGATACATTTTACCGGTGACCATCTCGGCTACACCGGCAGCTACGAAAACGCACCCACGTATCCGGGTTCGGTATCCCGCCGTTGTCCCGATATTACCAAGGCACGCACGCAGCTTGGGTTTGAGCCAAAGGTCAGCTGGCAGCAGGGATTGTCACAGACAATCGACTGGTACAACAATTATCTTGAAGAAGGCAACAAGGTTTACGAATAACAAACACAGCATGGCCAACGAACAACTGATACCCCTCAGCCTTCCGAATATTTCCGGTAATGAATGGAAGTATGTGAAAGATTGCCTCGATACCGGGTGGATATCCTCCGTAGGAGCCTATGTTACGCAGTTTGAACAGATGGTTGCCGATTTCGCCGGTGCCCGGTATGGAGTGGCGGCAGTAAACGGTACCGCTGCATTACATATTTCCATGCTGCTCTCCGGGGTAAAGCCGGGGGATTATGTGATTGTATCAAACCTCACTTTTGTAGCATCAGCCAACTCCATCAGATACCTCGGCGCAGATCCATTACTGATCGATGCAGATAATGATCTCTGGCAGATGGACCTTGACCTGCTGGAGGAATTCCTTGCATCGGAAACGGAGACAAGGGGTGAAGAACTGTTCTTTAAAAAAGACGGACGCCGCATCGGTGCGATTATGCCGGTGCACATCCTGGGGAATATCTTCGATGTGGACCGGTTCCTGTCCATTGTCAGCGGTTACCCGCTCCCGGTGGTGGAAGATGCCACGGAAGCACTCGGGTCAACCTATAATGGAAAACATGCCGGCACATTCAGTTCGCTTGGCTGTTTCAGTTTTAATGGCAACAAAATCATATCCACCGGTGGCGGCGGAGTGATAGTAACCGATGATGAGGCACTGGCGAAACATGCAAAACATATTACCACTACGGCAAAGGCAAGCGCAGATGAATACTACCACGATGAAGTCGGCTACAATTACCGCCTGGTGAATATCCTGGCGGCAGTTGGTGTGGCGCAGATGGAGCAACTGCCGGGGTTTATTGAGCGGAAAAAACAGATCGTCAGTTTTTACAAGGATGCATTCAGGGATATCGATGACATCACTTACCAGCAGCAACTGCCGGAAGTGGATACCAATGGCTGGCTCTTTACGATCCGGAGCAGCCGTTCCGCTGAAATCCTTTCACACCTGAATGCCAATAAAATCCTGAGTCGCCGGTTCTGGATGCCTATGAACAAACTGCCGATGTATTCAACGGCTCCGTATATCACAAGGAAAGACCTGTCAGACAGCATATACAACAGCTGCCTGAGTATCCCGAGTTCGACCAATATCACCGACGCGGAGCTCGAAATTGTCGCCCGCGAAATCAGGTCTGTATTCAACAAATAAAGCCCCTTCCATAACAGTTACCATGTACCCATTTTTCAAGCGGCTTGCGGATATCATTTTCTCCCTCACTGCACTCATCATCCTTTCTCCCTTGCTGGTGCCGGTTGTGATCCTGCTGGCCATTACAGGAGAACATTATATTTTTTACCGGCAGGACCGGGTGGGTCACCGCAACAGGATTTTCGGGATCCTGAAATTTGCAACCATGCTCAGGGACAGTCCAAATATGGGAGCAGGTGACATGACCACACGGAATGACCCGCGTGTTACTTCCATGGGACGTTTCCTTCGCAAGACAAAACTCAATGAACTGCCGCAGCTGCTGAATATCCTCCTGGGTGATATGTCATTTGTTGGCCCCCGCCCCCTGATGAAGGTGGGATTTGACCGGTACTCGGAAGAAATGAAGGCAAAAGTGTACCTGGTCAAACCCGGACTGACCGGGATCGGTTCCATTGTTTTCCGGGATGAAGAGCTGATCCTCACCCGCAGCAAACTCCCGCCCCACGAGTGTTACCGCGATATTATACTCCCCTACAAAGGTGCCGTGGAAGTCTGGTACCAGCAGCATTATTCCTTCTACACAGACTTTATGATCCTTTTCCTGACCGCCTGGTATATCATTTTTTCAAAAAGCCAGCTGGTTTACAGGGTCTTTCCGGGTCTACCGCAACAGCCCGCAGAGATGCTGGCCGCGACCGTTTAATAAGTTGTATTTTCGGCCGTATAAATCCACCATATGTTCGGGCTGTTCTCCAAAAAATCATCAAAGACGGGCGAAGCTTTTGCCTTCAGCGACCTGGCGATCGATATGCACTCGCATATCCTGCCGGGTATCGATGATGGTTCCCCCGATCTCGACACTTCGCTGCAGCTCATCCGTGGCCTGCAGGAACTCGGCTATAAAAAACTCATCGCCACACCCCATGTACTCTGGGACATGTTCCGCAACACCCCCGACACGATCCGTGAAAAACTCGATCTGGTACGCAAGGCAGTGCAGAAAGAGGGTATAGATATCGAGATCGATGCGGCTGCAGAATACTTCCTTGACGAACATGTAAATGAATTACTGGCAAAAAAGGAGCGCCTGCTGACCATCAGCGGCAACAAGGTATTGTTTGAATTTTCCATGGCGTATCCCCCTTTCAATGTCAAGGACACGTTGTTTGAAATGCAGATGCAGGGATACGAACCGGTTTTTGTACATCCGGAGCGCTACAGTTACCTGCTGCGTAACAAGGAATTTTATGATGAGATGAAAGAGATCGGCTGCACCTTCCAGCTGAATATCCTGTCCCTCAGCGGACAGTACGGGAAAGGGGTAACGGAGCTCAGCCACCATCTCCTCAAAAAAGATTATTACGACCTGCTGGGTACCGACCTGCACCACAGCAATCACCTTGCACTGCTGCGCCAGTTCCATACCGGACTCTTTCCCGCCGGCTTTGAATTCGAGGGCCGGTTCATTAACAACCGGTTGTAAAATCACCGAACTTTTTTAGTTTTCCAGCGTAGTACTGACAGATGAATGCCTTTACCATCAAGGATCTGGAGAATCTCTCCGGTATTAAAGCCCACACTATCCGTATGTGGGAACAGCGGTATACTTTCCTCAAGCCAAGGAGGAGTGATACCAATATCCGCTACTATAGTAATGACGAATTAAAAACGCTGCTGAACATCGCGTTACTCAACCGTTTCGGTTTCCGTATTTCGCACATCGACAAAATGGATAACAGCGAGATCTGTGAAAAGGTGCTCTCACTCAGGGATGCGGAAGCACTCCAGGAGCGGGTGGTCAATACACTGGTCAGTCAGATGATCGACCTGCAGACGGACAATTTTGAAATGACACTCGGCAAGTATATCCGTTGCAACGGGCTTGAACAGTCGATCCGCGAAATCATTTTCCCCTTCCTTGAAAAGATCGGCATACTGTGGCAGACAGGTCATATCATGCCCGCACAGGAACATTTCGTTTCCAACCTGATCCGGCAGAAAGTAATCGTTGCAATTGATAATCTCGGGATCTGTGATGGCGATTCCACCTGTATCCTCTTCCTTCCCGAAGGGGAACATCACGAGATCGGCCTGCTCTTTTTATCTTACCTGCTCAAGCAGCGCAATCATAAAGTTATTTACCTGGGCGCCAATGTTCCCTTTGCCGATTATGTAAGTATTGTGGACACCATGAAGCCACAATATGCCTTTATCCACCTGACTGCCACAAGCGCCAGTTTCAACTTCGACCGGCTGGTCAGCAATATCCGGCTGCAGGCAGGCCATATCCCCACAATTATCTCCGGTTTCCCCACCCATGCGTACTACAAACCCCTTCCGGCCTGCGTACAGTTCAAAAAAAGCTACCGGGAGATTTCGGAATTTATCTCAACCCTCTGATAATCAATACATAATTGGCAGGTTGACGAAGTAATGTTAAAGTTCCAACATTAATTAGCTAACGGTGTTATTTTTGTTTAATTTTACGATCTAATAAATTAAACAATCAAATATGTCCTCCAAAGATTTTGACGAAGTATTGGTCGAAAATGCCGACTTCCTCAAGCCCTTTGCCATTAACCTGACAAGGGACACCGAGGCTGCCAACGACCTGTACCAGGAAACCCTGTACAAGGCATTAGCAAATAAAGAGAAGTATTACACAGGCACGAACATCAAGGCCTGGTTGTTTACCATCATGCGTAATATTTTTATAAATAATTACCGCAGGAAGGCCAAACAGAAAACGATTTTTGACAATACCCCGAACGAGTTCCTGATCAATATGAAACAGGTCTCGGTAACTAATAACGCAGAAAGCGCGTTAAGGTTGAAAGAGATCCAGACTGCGATCGAGGGATTGCCCGAAATTTTCAAAACACCATTCCTCCTGTATTTTGACGGTTACAAATACCAGGAGATCGCTGACGTGCTCGCGGAACCCCTTGGTACCGTAAAAAGCCGGATCCACTTTGCCAGGAAACTCCTGAAAGAGCGGATCAGCAGGTATTGATTTTACAGCCGGTCGGCTATCCGATCATGCTGATGCAGAACAGATTGTCTGTTCGTTGAATAAAGCCCGCTTTTTTGCCGGATTTCGTTCAACGAATACACAATCTGTTTTCGTTTTGGGGGTATATTACAAGCAGGAATGAGTATAAAACCCGACCGGAACAGAGTGATAGTGATTGGTAGCGGATTTGCCGGCCTCTCGGCGGCATCTTTCCTCGCTAAGGCGGGATGGGATGTAACCGTACTTGAAAAAAACGCGACCGCCGGTGGCCGGGCAAGGCAATGGAAATCGGATGGGTTCACCTTCGATATGGGACCCAGTTTTTACTGGATGCCCGATGTGTTTGACCGGTACTTCGCACAGTTCGGCAAAAAGACAACCGACTATTACAAACTTACCAGGCTCGATCCTTCGTACCGTGTGTACTGGAAAGAAGGATATACCGATATCCCCGCATCAACAGACGAACTGAAAATCATTTTTGATTCGATTGAACCCGGTTCCGGTGCAAAGCTCGACGAATACCTTGAAGGCGCACGGTACAAGTACGAGGTGGGGATGAAACGCCTCGTTTACAAACCCGGTCGTTCGCTCACTGAATTCATGGACTGGCCAACCATCAGCGGTGTATTCCGGCTGGATGTTTTTTCGAGCATGAGCAAGCATATCCGCAGGTATTTTACCAGCCCCAAACTGCGGCAGCTGATGGAATTCCCGGTACTGTTTTTGGGAGCTTTACCCGAGGATACACCAGCGCTGTACAGCCTGATGAACTATGCCGATATCAAGGGTGGCACATGGTTTCCTGAAGGTGGTATGTACTCGGTGGTGAAAGGAATGTATGAGCTTGCGCTTGAGCTGGGTGTACAGTTCCGGTTTAATGAGGAAGTAACAGGAATCAGTATTGTAAAAAACAGTGCAAAACAGGTAACGACGATCTCCGGGACTTACGAGGCTGATGTTGTGGTGAGCGGAGCGGACTACCAGTTTACCGAATCGGCCCTGCTGCCGGAAGCAAGTCGCTCCTACAACGATAAATACTGGGATAAACGCGTGATGGCTCCTTCCTGCCTGCTTTATTATGTAGGGATTAATAAAAAACTGGCGGGATTACCTCATCACTCCCTGTTCTTTGATGCCGCATTTGACCAGCACGGACACGAGATTTACCGGGATCCGAAATGGCCGGCTGATCCGCTGTTTTATGCCAGCATCGCATCTGTGACGGATAAAGACGCTGCACCGGAAGGCATGGAAAACCTTTTTTTCCTGGTACCCGTGGCCGCCGGTTTGCAAAACGATACGGAGGAATTGCGGGAACGTTATTTTAACCAGATCATGGATCGGTTTGAAACCCGCACCGGACAGGTAATACGTGATTCAATCGTTTATAAAAAAACCTACAGTGTATCCGATTTCGTAAATGATTACCATAGTTTCCGCGGCAATGCTTACGGTCTCGCCAATACCCTGATGCAGACAGCTGTTTTCAAACCATCCTGTAAAAGCAAAAAAGTAAAAAACCTTTTTTATACCGGGCAGCTGACAGTACCCGGACCTGGCGTACCGCCATCGCTGATAAGTGGTGAGGTAGTAGCCAGTGAAGTAATTAAAACATTTGTGCAGCCAATATGATCGGACTTTTCCATACCAGCAGCTCGAAGTGCAGTAAGGTGATTACTGAAACCTACAGCACTTCTTTTGCATCGGCCATCCGCCTGCTGCACCGGGACCTGCGTGCGCCCATCTGCCATATCTACGGCTTCGTACGACTGGCAGACGAAATTGTTGATACATTCCATGAACATGATAAGGCAACACTGCTTGCGGAATTCAAAACGGAAACATTCAATGCTATCAAACGCGGCATCAGTCTTAACCCGATCCTGGAGAGTTTCCAGCTGACGGTAAATGAGTACAAGATCGGCCACGACCTGATCCATGCTTTCTTCAAAAGCATGGAAATGGATTTATCCCGGTCGACCTACGACAGGAACGGGTATGATGAATATATTTATGGTTCGGCAGAAGTAGTCGGATTAATGTGCCTCCAGGTTTTCTGTGAAGGCAAACGTGAGCTCTACGAAACACTGGTGGCACCTGCAAGGGCGCTGGGTTCTGCCTTCCAGAAGGTGAATTTCCTGCGGGATATCAGGGCTGACCATATGGATCTTTCGCGTACGTATTTCCCGGCGGTTGACCTCAGCAATTTTACGGAATGTGACAAGCGTGAGATTGAAACACAGATCCGGGCTGAATTCCACGAAGCTTACCGCGGTATCATCCACCTGCCGCTGAAGGCGCGCTTTGGGGTTTACGTGGCATATAAATATTACCTGAGCCTGTTTAACAAGATCACCCGTATTAAACCTGCACGGATGATGGAAGAAAGGATCCGGATCCCGGATTACTACAAGGTGATGATCCTGCTGCGCGCGGGGATTAAAAACAAGCTGAACCTGATTACGCCCCAGGCCGTTGGGCAGGCACATAAATAAACAGTTCCGGAAGGGATTTGAATCCGAAAACAAAGGGCACACATGAGTCAGGAACTGGTACTGGTAAACGAACAAGACGAGCAGACGGGTACAGGCGAAAAGATGGCCGTGCATCGTGAAGGACTGCTGCATCGCGCTTTCAGCGTATTTGTTTTCAATAAGCGGGGCGAAATGTTATTGCAGCGCCGGAGCCTCTCAAAATATCACAGTGGTGGTTTATGGACAAATGCCTGCTGCAGCCACCCTGCCCCGGGTGAAGCCGTGGCAGATGCCGCGACCAAACGACTGGTGGAGGAAATGGGATTCAGTGTGCCACTTGAAAAAGTATTTGATTTTATCTATAAGGCAGGATTTGGCAACGGCCTTACGGAATATGAATTTGATCATGTATTGGTTGGTGAGTATGAGGGATCGATTGACTATAACCCGGACGAAGTGATGGAATTCCGTTACCTGCCAATGGATCAGCTGGAAGCTTCGATTGAAGCGGAGCCGGGAATTTATACCGAATGGTTCAAACTCGCGTTTCCGCGGGTCGCTGCCTGGTGGATGGGTCGTTATAAAAATGTTTAGTATGGTCGTGTTGTATTTTATACTCGTTTTAATTGCCACTTTCCTCGTGATGGAAGGGATCACATGGCTGACGCACAAATATGTGATGCACGGTTTCCTCTGGTACCTGCACAAGGACCATCACCAGGTGCAACCCGGCTTTTTTGAAAAGAACGATGCGTTTTTTGTGATTTTTGCAGTCCCGAGCATGGCCCTGATTTTCCTGGGTACATTTAACCATGTATGGTGGATGCAGGCTATCGGTTTTGGAATCATGGCTTATGGCGCTGCTTATTTCATCGTGCATGATGTGATCATCCACCAGCGTTTCAGGTGGTTTACCAGGAGCAACAGTTCATACATCCGGTCCATCCGCTGGGCACATAAGATGCACCATAAACACCTTGACCGCTTTGACGGTGAAAGTTTCGGTATGCTGCTGGTTGCCCGTAAATACCGCGACAAAGTGAGGAAAGACAAAAAACTCATGGCGGGTTCAAAAAAAGTCGGTTACGCACCGGAAGCCGATTAAACCATCCACTTTGCAGGAATCATCCTCATACGATTTTATTATCGCCGGCAGCGGTTGCGCCGGACTCAGCCTCCTGGTGCAAATCCTGGCCGAGCCATCACTGCGGGATAAAAAAATCCTGCTTATTGACCGGGAACAGAAAAACAGCAACGACCGGACCTGGTGTTTCTGGGAAACAAAACCCGGCCCATTTGAAAGCGTGGTAAAAAAACAATGGGATGAACTCTGGTTCCGGTCCATGACCCTGTCGAGGTTATTTAAACTCCACCCATACAAATACAAGCTGATCCGCGGGCTTGATTTCTACCAGTACTGTGAATCGCTGATCAGCCGCGCATCAAACGTTGAACGGCGTATTGAAACGGTCACCGATGTTGGTGAGGATGCCCGTGGCCCTTATGTGGAGAGTGAAGCGGGAAAAGTCTATGCTACCTATGTTTTTAACAGCCTGCTTTTTGAAAAGCCCGTGATGGGCAAAAATGAGTATTACCTCCTGCAGCATTTCCGGGGATGGCTGATTGAGACCCCGGTGCCGGCTTTTGATCCGAAACAGGCAACCATGATGGACTTCCGTACCAGCCAGCACCACGGCGCTACATTTGTGTATGTAATGCCATTTTCGGAAACAGAGGCGCTGGTGGAGTACACTCTTTTCAGCCGCGACCTGTTGCAGGATGGGGAGTATGTGTCAGGCCTCAAAAATTATATCGAACAGCGGCTTGGCATTACAGACTACCAGGTAAAGGAAGAGGAAAACGGTGTGATCCCGATGACCAATTTTGCTTTTTCCCGTGGGCGCGGCGGGCTGGTGAATATCGGTACGGCGGGTGGCCAGACCCGGGGGTCATCCGGGTATACCTTCCAGTTTATCCAGCGCCATTCAGCCGCTATTGTCAGGGCGCTCAGGCAGGGCAAAAGTCCATTGCTTCCACTGACAGGCCGTGAAAAACGCGCTGCCTTCTACGACAGCGTCCTGCTCGATATACTTTACAACGAAACGTTGCCGGCACATGAAATCTTTACGCGCCTCTTTGCACGCAACGAGCCGGTAAAAGTGCTGCGATTCCTCGATAAGGATAACACTATACCCGAAGACTTCCGGCTGGTGTCCTCCCTTCCCACCATGCCCTTCCTGAAAGCAGCCATCAAACAATTCTGATTACTGGTCCGGGTCCATCTGCATGAACTCCCGTTTCACTGCCTTCAGCATGCTGAACAGCTGCGCCACCTGGATCAGCAGCATGACCACCAGTGCCAGTAACACATACCAGGGCAGCGTTACTTTTTCAACGTTGGCAATGTGCTGGAATTTTTCCAGGTGGATCCCTGCAAGTGCCGCCCCGAATGCCATACCTACCAGCAGGAATGAGATCAGTGAGTAGATGACCTTGCGGAACATCACCTTCATCGTGGAATACCCGATCTTGAAATTCTCGAAGATGGCCGCGGGGATAATCAGTATAAGTGTAATCCAGCTCCAGTTCGACCCGAACCAGGTGCTGGAAAGGAAAAGGTTGAGCGCGAGGATCAGCACGATGGAAAGCAATCCCCAGGGGAATAACAGGAAGGAGGAGGTTTTCTGGTTATTAGTGACGGCCATAAGGATCAGTTTGACCCTAAAATAAGCAATTCCCGGCTTGCAGGATTTTAACAGTAATTGTTTTGGAAAATATACCAATCGGTATAAATTTGTGCTCTCAAACGTCATTATGTCAAAAGCAGAACAGACAAAAGCCTTTATTATCGAGCGCACCGCGCCGGTCTTTAACCGGAAGGGATACGCCGGTACGTCGCTGTCTGACCTGACAATGGCCACGGGCCTGACCAAAGGCAGTATCTATGGAAATTTCGCCGATAAGGATGCGGTAGCCCTGGCAGCTTTTGACTTCAACCTCGCGAAAGTAAATGCGTTGTTTGCTGCGGAAATGGCACGGGAGGCAACCAGCCGGGAAAAACTCCTGGTTTATGTGCGGCTGTACTCGCGCTTTCACAAGTATCCGTTCCCCGCAGGCGGCTGCCCGGTCATGAATACCGGTATTGAATCCGATGATACACATCCCGGGTTAAAGGCAAAGGCGAGCGAAGCATTGGTGGCCTGGAAAAACCAGATAGCCGGACTGATCCGCAAAGGCATAAAGGAGCGGGAATTTTCCGGTCACACGGATGTTGAACAGTCTGCCTTGTCCATACTCGCACTGATAGAAGGTGCAACCCTTATCGGTGGCACCACAGGTAACAGTGCCTACCGCAATACTATTATGCGCACAGTAAAAAATATAATAGAAACTCTCTGAGCATTTTTTTAACCAAAAATATACCGATCGGTATATTATAAAACAGGCAATATGTTACTCACAGGAAATACCATTCTCATCACAGGCGGCAGCGCGGGCATCGGGTTTGAAATGGCAAAACAATTATCAGTGTCAAACAGGGTAATCATTACCGGCCGGGATGAGGCGCGTCTCCGGCTTGCCCTTGAAAGACTGCCGGGTGTTACCGGCATCCGGTCCGATATCTCCGATCCAGCGGCGGCCGCAAGCCTGGCCGGCCGGCTGGCTGGAGAATATCCGGATCTCAATATCGTGGTCAACAATGCCGGGCGTGCCATCGTACACCGGCTTGGGGTTAACAACGCGGCTTACGAATATGCAAAAGACGAAATGATCACCAACTACCTCTCGGTAGTAGGCTTTAACGAAGCACTGATTCCACTGCTACGGACAAAACCCGCAGCAGCAATAGTCAATGTATCATCGATCGTGGCTTTCGCAGGCTCCGGAGCCATCCCGACCTATTCAGCCAGCAAGGCTGCGCTGCATTCCTATACCCAGCTGCTGCGTCTGGCACTCGGCGATAGCAGCGTCAAAGTGTTCGAACTGATGCCCCCGCTGGTAAACACCGATTTTTCAAAAGCGATTGGTGGTGAAAAAGGGATGTCGCCCGTGACCCTCGTCGAATTTCTGCTGGACGCAATAGCGGCCGACCAGTATGAAATCCGTCCGGGTGCTACGGAAGATATCTACCGGCTCTCACTTGCTTCGCCGGAGAAGGCGCTCGAAACCATGAATCCGCTCGCTTAAATTTTAATTTATGAAAAGGGTAGTTGTAACAGGACTGGGTGTGATCAGTCCATTGGGTAACTCCACGCCGGAGACCTGGAAAAAACTGGTCAGTGGCCAATCCGGTGCAGGTCCGATCACGCGGTTTGACCATTCACTGTTCAAGACACATTTTGCGGCAGAGGTCAAAGGTTTTGACCCGCTGTTGTATGTCGATAAAAAAGACCTGAAGAAATATGATCCCTTTACCCTCTATGCGCTTGCGGCGACGCAGGAGGCAGTGACGGATGCAGGTATTGATTTTGCCTCCATGCCCGAAGCGGAACGTCGCCACACCGGTGTCATCTGGGCTTCGGGCAATGGCGGGATTTCAACCTTTGAAGCGCAACTCAAGGAATTTAATGATGGCGACGGCACACCACGGTTCAACCCGTTTTTCATTCCAAAAATGATCGTTGATATCGCAGCGGGCGTGATTTCCATAAAATACAAACTGCATGGGCCTAACTATTGCACCGTATCCGCCTGCGCATCCTCCAATACCGCGATAATCAGCGCCTTTGATACGATCCGTCTTGGTCGTGCCGACCGGATGATCGCAGGTGGTTCCGAGGCTGCAATCACCGAAGCATCCGTCGGTGGATTCAACGCCTCGCAGGCCCTGTCGAAAAATAACGAAAACCCTGCAGGGGCTTCCCGGCCATTTGATGCCAACCGGGACGGTTTTGTAATGGGGGAAGGTGCGGGCGCATTGGTGCTGGAAGAACTGGGACATGCACTGGCACGCGGGGCAAGGATTTATGCTGAGTTAAAAGGGGGTGGCATGGCGGCAGATGCCTACCATCTTACCGGGACTGCACCTGATGGGATCGGTGCCGCACTCGGGATGCAACAGGCACTGGATGATGCAGGCCTCAGGGCTTCCGATATCACTTACGTCAACGCACATGCCACTTCCACGGCTATCGGCGACCTGAGTGAACTGCAGGGAATCCGCCAGGTATTCGGCGACAACGAAGTACTGGTTACCGCCCCAAAATCAATGACCGGACACCTGCTGGGGGCAGCCGGGGCAATCGAATCCGTGATCTCGGTGCTGTCCGTTTACCACGACCTGATCCCGGGCACCATCAACCTGTCCGACCCTGACCCCGGCATCCCGGCATCTATCAAAATCATGCAGGAAACACTGGCAACCCCTGTCAGTTATGTACTCAACAATACATTCGGGTTTGGCGGACATACTGCCAGTTCCCTCTATGGCAAATACAAATACTAAATAGCCGGCTGCTCGTACAACTCAAGTGGAAGACCGTCCGGATCGGCAAAGAATGTAAACTTCCGGCCAGTGAACTCATCGGTCCGTATTTCTTCCAGCACAACACCTTTGCTTTCCAGGGATGCTTTGGCGGAAGCCACGTCCCTGGTGGCAAATGCCAGGTGGCGAAGACCCAAAGCTTCCGGTCGTGACGGGCGCGCCGGGGGATCCGGAAAGGAAAACAGCTCGATGATATAGTGGCCGTTCAGCTCCAGGTCGAGTTTATAACTTTTCCTTTCCTCCCTATACACCTCCCGGAGAATCTGCAGCCCCAGGGTGCCGGTGTAAAACTGTTTCGAGCGCTGGTAATCCGAACAGATAATGGCGATATGATGCACGCTGTCAAGCATAGTTCCCTTTTTTGCAAAACTACAGCCTTTTGCCCTGGCTGGACAGCACATATGTGTGAATCCTGCAAATCATTGTTTGAATTTTGAAAGTGACGGTGACCGGGAATCTGTAATTTTGGAAGAGTAATGGCAAAGACCGAATCCATAGAAGATTTTTACCGCCAGAAAATCAGCTGGCTGCCGGACAACCTGCAGGAAGAAGTAGGGCACTTCAACGTGTTCCGCCTCGAAGACTGCATCGGACCCACACCCGCCAACCCGGTCCGTTATGCCCGTCGCGACTTCTACAAAATCTCGCTGATGCGTGGCAAACACCTTTACCATTATGCAGACAAAAGCCTGGAGACGAATGGCACGACCCTGCTTTTCTTCAATCCGCAGGTGCCTTACACGTACGAACAGCTGAGCCCGGATCCCAGCGGGTTTTTCTGCATTTTCAAGGAAGCATTTTTCACCGAAAAAATCCGGGGCGGCATCCGGGACCTTCCGATGTTCCAGCCGGGCGGACAGCCGGCATTTGTACTGAATAAAACGCAGGACAAACATGTGACGGCAATCTTCAAAAAAATGCTGGAAGAGATCGGTTCGGACTACACCTACAAATATGATCTCATCCGCAACTATATCACGGAGATGATCCATTATGCCCTCAAGATCAAACCGAGCGAAACCCTTTACCAGCATACAGATGCAAACACCCGGATTACATCGGTGTTTACCGAATTACTCGAACGGCAGTTTCCGATTGAAACACCTGGCCAGCGTTTTACGCTTCGATCTGCGCGCGACTTTGCTGACCAGCTGGCGGTGCATGTCAATCACCTCAACCGTGCCGTTCGTACCACCACCGGTAAAACAACGTCCTCACATATCTTTGAACGGCTGACAAGCGAAGCCAAATCGCTGCTCCGTCATACAGACTGGAATATTTCCGAGATCAGCTACTCACTCGGTTTTGAGGAACCCGCACATTTCAACCAGTTCTTCCGGAAGCAGACCAATCTCACACCCACCGCTTTCCGTCACTGACCATTGTTTGAATTTTGAAAGTATTGGTTTGGCGCTTGTAATAGCCACAAGCCTTTACCACACTAGCTTTGTACTATCAGATCTGGTTCATATTATCAAACTCAAACAACAATTATCATGGACAATCAAGTATGGTATATCACGGGTGCATCCAAAGGACTTGGACTCGTGCTGGCAAAAAGGCTGCTGAAAGAAGGGCACAGGGTAGCGGCTACATCACGTAAACTGGACGACCTCATGAAAGCGATCGGAAACAAGTCCGGTTCGTTCCTGCCGCTGCAGGTGGATCTAATCAATGAACCCAGTGTGCAGGCAAGTATCGATGCTGCCCTGGAGCATTTCGGACAGATCGATGTAGTGGTGAACAATGCGGGCTATGGGCTGATCGGCGCACTTGAAGAACTGTCGGATGCGGAGTCCCGTATCAACTTTGATGTAAACGTATTCGGTACACTGAATGTATTACGTGCGGTCCTGCCATCGCTTCGCAAACAGCGCGCAGGACGGATTTTCAACATTGCTTCTATCGGCGGATTCGCGGGGGGTTATCCCGGCTTCGGCATTTACTGCGCTACAAAATTTGCAGTACATGGGTTCACCGAGGCACTTGCAGTGGAGGCGAAGGAGTTCAATATCCAGGCAACCGTTGTGTCGCCGGGTTATTTCCGGACCAATTTCCTTGAAGCAGGATCACTTGCAGTGCCGTCAAGGGAGATCGCAGATTACACCAAAGTGAGGGAAGTACAGCAACTGCACCAGCAGGATATCAATAACAACCAACCCGGTGATCCTGAAAAAGCGGCAGCAGTGCTGATCAGCGTTGCTGCGGCTGAAAACCAGCCGGTACACCTGTTCCTTGGGGCTGATGCCTACACTACAGCCGAACAAAAGATCAGTGCAGTACAGGCTGATCTCGAGACCAACCGGGCGATTGCCACGGCTACAGGTTTCTGACGGGGCCAGACAAAAAAACGGTCGCACTCATTTGAAGTGCGACCGTTTTTTTATCATGGAAAAATTATCCGACTTGTTGTAATCGTTGTGGTTCAACGATGGTTTCACGAACCGGTTCCTTCACTTTTTGTGCTTCCACGTACCTGCGGATAAAATCCTTTTTGGAGTCATGGAAGGAAGTAACCGCGCCGATTTTATGCAGGCAGTAAATATAAATCCAGGGAATGTCAAGCTGCCCGGGAAGGAATCCCGCACGTGCACTACCCGGATAGAGATGGTGGTTGTTGTGCCACTCGCCGGCAAACAGACCCGGACGCGACTGGTTCAGGCTGAGATTGCTGCGGTCAAAGTCAAGACCATGTACATGTTTCTCTTCACCCTTGCCGTGACCTGTATAGTTGAATGCACGTACACCAACAAACCAGATCACTGCGGCACTGAAAATAGCACATGCCAGTGAATGGCCACCGATGAGATACAGCGCGCCGTACCAGAAACCCCAGTTAAGCAACCAGAGCCCGATTGTATAAACGGGCGAAGCGACAGAACCCCATTTTTTGTACTGCTCGTAACTGTTGATCCAGACGCCGGTATGCTGCATAAAAAATGCTGCACGTTTATAGTCTGATTCACTCAGGTTTTTATTGATGCTCTGGTGGTTGACATCAGACAGCATGCAATAAAGCCAGCCGCCCTTTGGATTGTAAGGATCACCGGGCATATCACTTTTCACGTGATGCACATGATGCGATAACACATATATTTCTTCAGGGAACGTCTTGATAGCAAGGTTCTGCGTAATGATCCGGAATATCGGATGGCTGAATTTGTAAGCCTTGTGGGTACAGTAGCGGTGGAACCAGATGGTGCCATGTGAACTGATCATCACAAATGTATACAGCACAGCGAGCGCAAGCATCGGCCAGGAAAAATGGAAAAAGAAAAATGCAATCACAAAAGGAACCATCAGCGTGGCCATCAGCCAGCTGGTCATGGTGATCCAGTTGCGTTTGTCCCTGAATACGTTGATGCGTCTGAACGCCTCAGCCCATAATTGTTTGGGGGTCGGCTTTACAAGTTCGCCGTTTTCGTCCTTCCATCCGTAGGATGGAGTGTCAAGGATATTGTCAATAAAAGCCATAAATCAGATCCAGAATTAAATGGTGGTGCCTCCCCTGAGGCGATTGCCGTAAATCTAGGCTAATTAACGTTGCAAAACCCAGACCAGATGTAAGACATAACTATCACAAGTCCAATATACTAACCCGGCAGAAAGTATTACAAATTTACAAAAGCCCAAGTGACTGAAAGTCAATCATTTGTGTTTTTTTCCGCTTTTAGCTAACGGTCCGGCACAATAAAAAATATTGACCTGTTTTCAAAGGCGTGACACGGATCCCCTCCAGCTCAGCTCCGGCGCCACAAACCACGGAATTTTTCCTGGTGTTTGAGATTGGTTTCCCTGCCGATCAGTTCCATTGCTTTTTCCTTGATTGATTCCTCGCGGAACTGGTCGAAAATCTTGCGCAGGTTCTCGAGGATATCATACCGGATGGACGTGATATTATCGTCTCCCGCTGCCTCTTCGTATCGTTTGAGCAGGCTGGCCGTGACAAGGTCCTGGTGTTCGCGATCGATAATTCCCACCTTCCAGAAAAGCTGGAGGGTATTGCGGGCAGTGACAAATTTGGGATCGTGGGTCTGCCGGACCAGCAAATCAAAATCGCGCAACATCCGTTTTTCGGGATCACTCTTCGCGAGATTGGCCAGCAGGTGGGCACCAATACCCCGTTCGTGGTTGTTGCCGGTGCGGATCATTCCGGTGAGCTCGTCCCATACTTCATATGCCCAGCTGACCGGTTCCTGTGTTTCTTTCTGCAGGTACCTGAAAGCCTCATACCGTATATCGGCATCACCGGAATGTAGGTCATCAAAATATTTCCTGCTGAGATCGTCCATATGGCAATGTTTCAGGCAATGTTAAGCAAAAAAAGGATTAACATATCATTATGCGCCTTCGGGCATACAGGTTTTGCAATACGTGGACTATCTTCGCGCCGTTCACCATGAAAAAGATCATACATCATTCCCTGTTATGGCTCATCGCGCTGTCGGTACTCAACACGAGTGTCGACATCACCGAGTGGCCTGACTTCCGGGTACCGGCAGGCAGTCTGGCTGATGTGGAATACAACGAAATCGAAAGTATCGTTGAGATGGTGATGGATGAAACAAGCGATCATGAGCAGCAGTTGCCTGACCAGAATGGCAACGACCAGCAAAGCTTAGTAAAGAAAGCAAGCTTTTATGATTTCTCCCTGCCGGTAAAAAAACTGAACCTGCTTTCACCGTTCCTGGTCGCGCTCAACGCCCGGCCGGAAGAAGTTACTTCACGAAATGATCTTGCAGCAGGTTATGTGCTTCGTCTTACGCAACCGCCCGACCAGGGCTGATTCCCACCTTTTACCGGTTTCTACCCGGCACTCCCGATTACTGATGTAACAGGACGGCGCGTGTTACCTGTGTGTGTACGTTAAACAACGTGCGGCCGCATGTGACAGTCACGCCTGTTTCCAAAACCCAGCAACATGCGAAAACTATTTTCGATGGTCTGCTGTCTCCTTGCCACCTGTATACTGTCCGCGCAGGATCGCGACAGTATCCGGCTGACACTGGCGGAGGCGGAGCAGATTTTCCTTGAAAAAAATTTACAACTGCTCGCACAGACCTACCAGGTTGATGTGGCGAAAGCAAATGAACTGCAACAGAAATTATTTGACAACCCGGTGTTCTCGGCGGAACTCGCAACCTACGGCGATAACCATAAATGGTTTGATATCGGCGGGCGCGGACAGAAAGTTTTCAGCATCGACCAGCTTATCACACTCGCAGGCAAACGCAACAAACGTGTGGCGCTGGCGCGTGAAGTTTCCGCCGGGTCAACATTCCAACTGCAGGAACTGCTGCGCACGCTGAAGTATGAACTCCGGCAGCAGTTCTATACAGCCGACTATGCAGCCGATGTTTTAGTGAAGTACGATGAACAGATCGAATGGCTGCAACGGGTGATCCGTTCCTATGATGCCCAGGTGGTAAAAAGGAATGTGTCACTGAAAGACGCCGTGCGGCTGAAGTCGGAACTCATCCAGCTGAATGCCGACCGCAATGGGATCATGAATGAACTCATCACGGCCAGGCAAAACCTGAGTATTCTGCTCGACACCGCAGCGGCCGTAATTCCCATACATGAAGAGTTGCAGGTACTGGTCACCGCCCCACTTCCGGACCTTCTCGAACTCGCGCGGAATAACCGCGCCGACCTGCAACTGTCACAAAGCATGGAGAAACAGGAGGAACTCAATTTCAACCTGCAGAAAGCGATGGCGAAACCCGACCTCACCCTTGGGGCAGCATACGACCAGCAGGGATCGTACATCAGCAACTACTATTCACTGCGCGCAGCCATCGACCTGCCATTGTTCAACAGGAACCAGGGCAATATCCGCGCAGCGCGTACTTCGGTCAAAGCCGCAGCGGCCACAACCGGATATAAACTGAATGAAGTTGCCCGTGAAGTCCAGGGCAGTTACGAACGGTGGAAAGAAGCGGAAAGGGAGTATGCGGTGTCCAACCTCACATTCAATACCGACTTCCCCGAAGTAAACCGTGCCGTTATGGAGAATTTCAACAAGGGCAACCTGAACCTCCTTGAGTTTATGGATTTTTTCGAAAACTATAACATGGCCATCCGCCAGATCAACCAGCTGCATAAACAACGCCGTATCGCATGGGCCGACCTCGAATTCACCGTGGGCACGCGTATCGGCAACTAAAACAAGATGTATGAAACAGTCCCATTTTTACCGGATCATATTTTTGACCGCCACCGCCGCCAGCCTGCTGGCCTGTGGTCATAAAACAGAAGAAACAACCATCCCGGGGTTCCGGCTGACGGATACTATGTCCGCCCGTATCGAACTGGATACGGCCAGGATGGAAAAGGTGCGCTCGGAACTTAAATTCTCCGGTTCCGTTACCCCGCAGGATAATAAAATGACCACCGTCTATCCCGTGGTGGCTGGTTATGTAACCAACATCAACGTCACACTCGGGGACTATGTCAGCAAAGGACAGGTACTCGCCACCATCCGCAGTACGGATATTGCCGATTTTGAAAAGCAACGCCGTGATGCGGAAAACGATCTCAGTGTGGCGAACCGCAACCTGCGGTCCGCACAGGAACTCTATGATTCCAAACTCAGCACCGAACGCGATGTGGCAGGGGCACAGAAAGAGGTGGAAAATGCGAAGGCAGAGCTGAGCAGGGTAAACGAAGTGTTCACCATTTACCATATCCGCAAGGGATCCAACTACAATATCGTGGCGCCGATCAGCGGATTTGTAATCGAAAAAAAGATCAATGCCGACATGCAGCTGCCGTCGGGTTACAGCGAAAGTATTTTCACCATTGCCCAGATCGATGAAGTGTATGTGACGGCAAATGTGTACGAGACAGATATCGCCAAACTGAAACCGGGTATGCCGGCCGAGGTGGAGCTGGTCAGTTATCCGGGAAAACGGCTTACCGGTAAAATTGACAGGATCCTGCATGTGCTTGATCCGGAAACCAAAACACTCAAGATCCGGATCAGGTTGCCCAATCCCGGATATGAACTCAAACCCGATATGGCAGCAACGGTATTTGTGTTCCGTGAGGAAGAACAGCAGTTACCCGCTGTGCCCTCCGCCGCGATCGTATTTGATAAAAGCCGGAATTATGTGCTGGTATACCATGCAAAAGACAGCATAGAAACCAGGCTGGTAGAGACTTCCCGGGCTACCGGACAGATCACCTACATCACTTCCGGGATCGAGCCGGGGGAGAAAGTGATAGTTAAAAATTCCTTACTGGTGTATGATGCGATCAACGACTGATCATCGCCATAAAATTTTATCATGAATAAGTTTATCCGGAACATAGTCGCGTTCTCACTGAAGAACCGCGTTTTCATATTTTTTATGACGGGTGTACTGGTGATCGCCGGTGTGGTGAGTTTCCTGCGTACACCCATCGAGGCTTTTCCCGACGTCACCAATACCCAGATCGTAATCGTTACCCAATGGCCTGGCCGGAGTGCAGAGGAGGTAGAGCGGTTTGTGACCCGCCCCGTTGAGATTGCCATGAACAGCGTACAGAAAAAAACCAATGTGCGCAGCATCACCATGTTTGGTCTCAGTGTAATGAAAATCATTTTTGAGGATGGTGTGGAGGACTTCTTCGCACGGCAGCAGGTAAACAACCAGTTGCAGACTGTTGATTATCCCGGGGGAGTGGATCCTGAAGTGCAACCACCCTACGGACCCACCGGGGAAATTTTCCGTTACGTACTCCGCAGCAAAACCCGTAACAGCCGCGACCTGCTGACGATCCAGAACTGGACCGTCGACCGGCAGCTCCGTGCCGTGCCCGGTGTGGCTGATATCGCTGCATTTGGCGGGGAAGAAAAGATCTATGAAATCCAGGTCAATCCCACCCTGCTCCAGAAATACGAGATCACACCCCTGCAGGTTTACGATGCCGTGTCAAGAAGTAACCTGAACGTGGGCGGCGATGTCATTGAAAAAAATAACCAGGCATACGTGGTCCGCGGTATCGGATTGCTGAATGACCCCGATGATATCGGGAATATCATTATCGATAAGGCCGGGGATGCGCCGGTGCTGGTGAAACATGTGGCGTCGGTGGTGGAGAGTGCGTTGCCACGCGTGGGACAGGCTGGCCTCGATGATGCCGGCGACGTGGTGGAAGGCATCATCATCATGCGGAAAGATGAAAACCCATCGGCGGTGCTGAAAATGGTAAAAGAAAAGATCGCCGAGATCAACGAAAAAGTACTCCCCTCCGATGTAAAAATGGAAACATTTTATGACCGTGATACGCTTATGGATTACTGTACCGAAACCATCTCCCACAATGTGCTGGAAGGAATTGTACTGGTAACGGTGATCGTGCTCATTTTTATGGCGGACTGGCGGACTACGGTGATTGTATCTGTGATCATCCCGCTCTCCCTGTTGTTTGCATTCTTTTGCCTGAGGTTAAAAGGCATGAGTGCCAACCTGATTTCCCTGGGGGCAATCGACTTCGGGATTATCATCGATGGGGCAGTGGTCATGGTGGAGGGGATGTTCGTCGCCATGGCGCACCTCAGCCACAAAACAGGTATGGCGAAATATAACAGGCTGTCCAAACTCGGGCTGCTCAAACGCAAGGGTGGTGAACTTGGAAAGGCTGTGTTTTTTTCCAAACTGATCATCATCACAGCCCTGTTGCCCATTTTTACATTCCAGAAAGTGGAAGGAAAAATGTTTTCACCGCTGGCCTGGACCCTTGGCTTTGCCTTACTTGGCGCACTGTTATATACCCTTACACTGGTGCCTGTATTGTGTTCGATCCTGCTTAATAAAAACGTGAGGGAGAAAGAAAACTTTGTGGTCCGGTTTTTCAACACCTCGGTCAGCCGGGCATTCCAATGGTGTTTCCGGAACAAACGGACAAGCCTGGCTATATCCATGGGCTTCATGCTGCTGACATTCGGATCTGCAAAGTTCCTCGGATCAGAATTCCTGCCTGAGCTGAACGAGGGTGCATTATGGGTTACAGCAGAGTTGCCCATGAGTACTTCACTTAAGGAATCAATGAAGATTACTGAAACCCTGCGCGGCAAGCTGAACCAGTTCCAGGAAGTGAATAGCGTTTTGTCACAGACCGGCCGCAGCAATGACGGCACCGATCCCAATGGTTTCGGATTTGTGCAGTTCCAGGTAAATCTCAGGCGGGAGAAGGAATGGGAGACCGGTCGCAGCAAGGAGGAACTGATAGATGCCATGGACAGGGAACTCAGCCAGTACCAGGGAATCACATATAACTATTCGCAGCCGGTGGTCGATAATGTGGCTGAAGCCGTAGCGGGATTCAAAGCGTCGAACGCGGTGAAAATTTTCGGGGACGACCTGGATAAACTGGATGGAATAGCACAGCAGGTGTACGGGAGTATCCGCAACATTGATGGTATCCGGGATGCCGGGGTGCTCAGGAATATCGGGCAGCCGGAAATCAGCGTGGTATTGAATGAGGAACGTATGGCCGTGTATGGTGTGGCTGTAGCTGATGCGCAGGCCGTGATCGAAATGGCCATTGGCGGCAAGACTGCAACCGGCAAATATGAAGACGAGAAGCGTTTTGATGTCCGGATCCGGTATAATCCCGAATACCGCAAGGATGAAAATGATATCATGTCGCTGATGGTGCCCACCATCAAAAACGGGAAGATCCCGCTGGGCAGTATTGCGGACCTGAAAAAAGTGACTGGTCCTGCTTATATCTACAGGGATGCGAACAAACGGTTTATCGGTGTGAAGTTCACCGTCCGTGGGCGCGACCTGGGCAGTACAATCCGTGAAGCGATGTCGGAAGTGGAGAAGACAGTTAAAGTACCAAAGGGATACTCCATACAGTGGGCGGGTGAATTTGAGAACCAGGTGCGCGCCAGCGGCCAGTTGGCAACTGTAGTACCCATCAGCCTGGTAGCCATCTTTGTAATCCTGTTTATTGCTTTTGGCAATATTAAAGATGCAGGGCTGGTGCTGGTCAATGTCCCCTTTGCATTGATAGGAGGAATCCTCGCTTTGCATGTGACGGGGATCAACTTTGGAATTTCCGCAGGGGTGGGATTCATCGCCCTGTTCGGGATCTGTGTACAGAATGGTGTGATCCTGATTTCGGTGTTTCACCAGAATCTCCGGGAAAAAATGAACCTGCGCGATGCGATCAGTGAAGGCGTGGCTTCCAGGATCCGACCGGTGGTAATGACGGCGATGATGGCGATGCTTGGTTTGTTACCGGCCGCATTGTCGTCCGGGATCGGATCGGAAAGCCAGAAGCCGCTGGCAGTGGCGATTATCGGGGGACTGATCACCGCAACTATCCTTACGTTGCTGGTTTTCCCGATTTTCTTCTGGATCTTTTACCGTACCTCAGGTAAAAACAACCGGTTGGTAATCCCGGCCGCATAATAAAAAACCGCCGGCATATCCCTGCCGGCGGTTTTATTCTCATCCCTGTTCCTTAAAAAGTTTGTCCGGGATATTCACCGATGTACCCATTTTCGCTTTGTTGTCCCAGCGGAGACGGTTCACATATTTTTTGGGTGTCATACCTGTGGCCTCGTGCCGTGCATCAAAAGTCCGTTCACTCAGCGGGTTTTTTTTGCCGACCAGCACGCCCTTCTGGCCTCCCTGGATGGTCATCGACCTCCCTGTTTCAGGGTTGGTACCTACTGCCTTCCAGGTTTTTCCCTTTGCGGTTGACCGCATGATTTTAAATGTTGCCATGATCGTTATTTTGATTTACCCCAGTTGTCTTCCATTTTGTCGTACGACTCTTTGTCTACTGTGGATTTTTTCTTTGACTTTGAAGTACCCTTCTTCTTTTTAGCGTTGATATTATTAACCAGCGAATTTTTTACACCGAGTTTATTCTTTTTCGCGGTGCCTTTTTTCTTGGCCGTTTTCTTTTTCGCGGTTTTTTTTGCTGCTTTTTTAGGGGCAGACTTTTTTGTCGCTGCTTTTTTTGGAGCTGCCTTCTTAGCGGTCGAACCGCTTGTTTTTTTTACCGGCGATTTTTTCGCCATTTTCTTTTTTGCTGTTTTCTTTTTTGTTGCCATGGGTTTAGTTTAATGTATAAACCCTAAAGAATATGCCAGAAGCAGATCCGGGGGTTTGTGCAACAAAAGCCCGCCGGCTCGCGCTGCTGCCTAAACAAAAGCAGTAAGCCGAACGTCCTGCCCGCGGCTTATACAACACCATTGCTGGTAATGGTGATGGTATGTGTAATGAATGCAACCGGTACTGTTACGCCCGTTCCCCGCTGCCGGTTGCATCGGTCGCCTACCTGCCATCGCATCCACGATGGTTGTCCGGGGTGGTTATACCTGTCGGTCAGCATGATCATGCAAACACACCTTTTTCGTAACTTAACGAAAACGATCTTGTATGAAAGGGAAAGTTGCTGCTGATATCGATGAATACATCGATGGGTTTCCTGATTCCACACAGAAACTTCTCAGGCAGGTCCGTGAAGCTGTACAGAAGGCAGCACCAGCTGCCGTGGAAGCAATAAAATATGGTATGCCCACTTTTGTATTAAATGGTAACCTCGTACACTTCGCGGGGTATGATCACCATATCGGGTTTTATCCGACACCGGACGGAACTGATGAGTTTAAAAAAGAAATTTCAAAATATAAAACGGGCAAAGGATCCACCCAGTTTCCCATTGACGAACCAATGCCGCTGACGCTGATCTCAAGGATGGTCAGGCACCGTGTAAAGACCAATACCGCGAAGGCTCCTAAAAAAAAGTGAGTATGATCACTGTTCCACATTCATGAGGTAACGCTGCCATCCCTCGGTGAGATGCCGCCCAAAGCGGCGCAGGATCCGCTGCTGCTGTGCGTTTGCATTGTGACAGTTGCCTTCGAGGCTGTCCAGGTAGGTTTCTATTACCGGGCGTCCGTACTGGTCTTCCGTCATCCTTTCCAGTTCAACTATCACGAGGTCCGACCAGGTAGTGAGGTCTGCATCCGTGAATGCATCCGGTCCGGCGAAATAATCGGCAAACTCTGCCGGGTTGTTCATGACATACCGGTAAGCGGCATTTGCCAGGCCCTCCGGTACCCTTATCCCTTTTTTATTGTAGGAGTTGGTGATGACCCGGAAATAAAATGCATGTTCTTCCTGGTTGCTGCTTTGTAAGTGCGATATATAAAACGGAAGTTCAGCATCCTCCAGTCTCCGCTGGTCGTTGAACACCTGTTTGGCTTTCTCCGGTATCTGCGGGTCTTCCAGGTATTTCCGGAAATGCCAGCGGTCGGTAATAGAAACCGACGCCGCATGGGCTGCCGTTCCTGTGTCTCCTTCACAGGACCCGAGGATCATAGCAGTAATCAATAACAATAATAACATCCGGGAGGCGGTAAACATGCCCCAATTTAAAACGATTGAGGGAAATCCGTCCACCGCGTTTTTCCGGCGCAGGCCCTGACCCCTCGCTATTCCGATGGCATGCAAGTTGTCGTTTTACCCCAAAACAATAATATGACAACACAACAGATTGCCGATAGGCTGGCCGAATTGTGCCAGCAGGGCGAGTTCCAGCAGGCACAGAAAGAATTGTATGCAGCTGATGTGATCAGCGTGGAGCCGGAGGATGTACCCGGATTTGACCGGGAAACGAAGGGTGCGGATGCAGTACTGGAAAAGATCCGGAAGTTTGAAAGTAATGTGGAAGAATCATTCGGAAACAAGGTATCCGATCCAATCGTTGCGGGAAACTCGTTTGCCTTTACGCTCGATATGGACCTGAAAATGAAAGGACAGGACCGCAATACCATGAGTGAAATCTGCGTGTACGAGGTGAAAGACGGGAAGGTTACCAGCGAACGGTTTTACTGGTAACAGCTGATGTGAACTCCACGTATCCGAGGACCGATAATCGGAAATGTATAAATGCTGTTCCTGTTTCGCGATTGACTTGTGAGGGTAATGAAGATAGATTTGCCTTAACCACGACAATCATGAAATATTCCGCTGTCAGTTCACCTACTTTATTTGCCTCAGTAAATGACAGGCGGATCGCTTACCGTCAGACAGGCTCCGGCGATCCCATACTGCTCTGCCAGCGCTTTCGCGGTAACCTGGACGACTGGGATCCGGCCTTTATCGACGCACTGGCGGTCAATTATACTGTCGTTATTTTTGACTACACCGGCCTGGGCAGCAGCACCGGCAAGCCCCATCAGGATATGAAAGGTTTTGCCAGCGATGTTGCTGACCTGGCTGGGTTCCTTGGCTACAACAAAGTGATTCTTGGTGGATGGTCCTTTGGAGGCTGGGTAACACAGGTATTGATGACGCTGCACCCGTCCCTGGTGTCGCAGGTGATACTGATCGGCACCAAACCACCAGGGGAAAACAAACATAATTTCGAGCAGGTTTTTCTCGACATCGCATACAAACCTGTGAATGATGCTGATGATGAGATTATCCTGTTTTTTGAACCCATTTCCCCGTTCAGCCGCCTGGCTGCAAAGGCCAGCCATGACCGCATCGCTGCCCGCGTTAATGACCGGGATCCGCTGGTGAGGCCCGACCAGTTCGTCTTCTATGGCAAAGGGAACGAAGATTTTATCCTTGATCCTTACAACGCCCGCGAGGCGTTGAAGGAAACGAATATCCCCATACTCGTGATCTCCGGTGACCATGAAGTCTGTTTTCCCCCTGACAACTGGTTTGAATTAAACCGCAAACTACCAACCACACAGTTGCTGGTGATCCCGCGTGCAGGGCATGGGCCGCATCACCAGTATCCCGGAATGTGTGCGGCATATATTCACGCTTTTATCATCAATAACAAGGTGACGAACCAGGCGCAGTAACAGGACAACCAGGACTTCCAACTAACTATATGCGACTACGCACAAAAAATATCGTGTTTGTAACCGGCGCATTTGTTTCCAATGCCTGCTGGGATGAATGGCGGGTCTACTTTGAAAGCAAAGGATATTCCACTGTTGCTCCCGCCTGGCCATTCAAGGTGGGCACTGCTGCCCAACTCAGGGCGAGGCAACCGCATGATACCGATCTGGCCGCGCTGACGCTGCCGGAGCTGGTGGGCCATTATGAGACCATTGTGAAAAGTTACCCGGAGAAACCGATTGTGATCGGGCATTCGCTTGGCGGACTGATAACCCAGATCATCAACCATCGGGGATTGGCGGCAGCAGCGGTAGCCATCCATTCCGTTCCGCCGCAGGGAGTATTTCCCTATGAGTTTTCATTCCTGAAAGCCGGATGGCGGGTGCTTGGTTTATTTACTTCGCTGAAGAAAACCTACCTCATGTCGTTCCGTAAGTGGCAGTATGCGTTTACTAACGGAATGTCGCTTGCGGAGCAGCAGCTCTCGTATGATAAACTTACTATCCCGGAATCAAAAACAGTGGCACGTGGTGGACTCAGCAGCGCGGCATTTGTGGATTTCAAGAAATCCCATGCGCCGTTGCTCCTCACTGCGGGCACCGAAGGCACTATTATACCCGCACACCTGAACCGCCGCAATTATAAGAAGTACCGGAAGGATAACGGTTCGATAACCGATTACAAAGAGTTTGCAGGGCGTAACCATTTTGTGCTGGGCCAGGAATCCTGGAAGGAAGATGCCGACTATATCCTTGAATGGCTTGACCGCTTACGCCCGCCACTCCGACAACTCAAACAACAATTGATATGAACACAGCAATCACAGTAAAGGACTACCGGACAGATGACGCCATTGAAGTGGAGACCAGGAAATTCCTGGAGGCACTGAATACGAGTGGCGGTAAACCAATGGAGACCATGCAGCCTGCAGATGCCAGGAAAGTACTGGAAGGCGCGCAGGCTTCCGTAGAGGTGGACCTGGGCGGAATCGATGTCAGTGAAAAAACGATCTCGCAGGATGGTCTGACGGTTAAGATCACCATCGTGCGTCCTGCGGCGCAGGAAGGCAAACTTCCTGCCTTTATGTTTTTCCATGGCGGTGGCTGGGTGATCGGCGACTTCCCTACGCACAAACGATATATCCGTGACCTGGTTGTGCATTCCGGTGCAGTGGCTGTTTACGTGGATTATACCCGCTCACCGGAAGCCCGGTATCCGGTGGCGCTGAATGAATGTTTTGCTGCCACAAAATGGGTAGCAGGACATGGTGAAGAAATCAATGTGGATGGCAAACGGCTGGCGGTGGTGGGTAACAGCGCCGGAGGTAACCTCGCTGCCGCTGTCACACTTAAAGCAAAAAAGGAAAACGGACCGGCACTGAAATACCAGGTCCTGTTCTGGCCGGTAACAAATGCTGATTTTGAAACCGTTTCATACAATGCGTATGCAGCCGATCGCTTCCTGACAAAAAATATGATGATCTGGTTCTGGGATAACTATGTTCCTGATACCGCCACACGGAAGGAAATCTTTGCTTCCCCATTACTCGCTGCTCCCGGTGACCTGGAAGGCCTGCCGCCGGCACTGGTCCAGACCGCAGAGAACGATGTGCTGCGGGATGAGGGGGAAGCATACGGCAGGAAACTCAACGCAGCGGGGGTGCCAGTCTCACTGGTCCGGTACCAGGGGATGATCCATGATTATGGCCTGCTCAATCCACTCGCGCATGTACCCGAAGTACAGTCGGCACTGCTGTATGCCGCAGCAGAATTGAAAAAGGCTTTAAATTAGGGGCATGGGAGACAAAAGAATCACAATCGAAAAGAAGGAAGATTTCCTGCCGGTACTGAAAGAAATCCTGGACAAAGGGGAGCAGGCCTCTGTGCTCTACGATGATGGCGGGGTTACCCGTGCCTCCGGTCGGATTACTTCACTGACTGATGCCGGTCCGGACGCTGGTTTTGTACTGGAGGATAACACAGTGATAAAGCTCGACGCGCTTTATGCCGTCAATGGTTTGTTTTCGGGGGATTATTCAGAATGCTGATTTCACGGCTGATACCGTATTTGCGGAGTTTATAATTGAGGGTGGAGAGGGGTAGCTGCAGTAGTTCAGCGGCCCCTCCGCTGCCCGAAAGTTTGCCATTGCATCGCGTCAAAACTTCTATAATATGCTCCCGTTCTACCTGCTCCATGCCTTTGGACACAGGGTTGATGGTGGCGCCGGTGACGCGTGCTGGTTCGGGCAGGCTGATTTCCGTAATCGTGTCCGTCTTGCATAACAGCACAGACCGTTCAATCAGGTTCTGCATTTCCCGGATATTACCAGGCCAGTTATAACGGATCAGTTGTTCAAGGCATTCCGGTTTGAAATTTTTTACCAGGCGGTTGTTTGCTGCTGCAAAAGACCGCAGGAAGTTCATTGCGAGCGCAGGGATATCTTCCTTCCGGTCACGCAGCGCTGGCAGCTGGATCGGGAACACGTGTAAACGGTAATAAAGATCCATCCGGAAACGTCCTTCTGCCACTTCGCGCTGCAGGTCCCGGTTGGTGGCTGCGATGATCCGCACATCCACCCGGATCGTTTCCCTGCCACCGATACGCTCCAGTTCTTTTTCCTGCAATACCCGCAACATTTTGGACTGTGTTTCCAGCGGCATTTCCCCAATCTCATCGAGAAATAAAGAACCCCCGTTAGCCTGTTCAAACCGGCCGATCCTCCGGTCTGTAGCACCGGTAAAAGACCCGCGTTCGTGCCCGAACAACTCGGACTCAATCAGTGTGGTGCTGAGAGCCGCACAATTCACTTTTACAAAGGGTTTGTTTTTCCGTGGTGATAGTTTATGGATCGCGCTTGCCACCTGTTCCTTGCCGGTACCGCTTTCACCAAGGATAAGCACGGTGGTATCCACGGGTGCAACCACCTGTATATTGTCCAGCACCTGTTTCAATCCCGCGCTGCTGCCGACAATTCCGTTGAAGGCGGCAATCGACGAGGGATGTGTGTTCCTTGTGCCGGTGCGGTCATTGTTGCGTCGTGCCGGCAGGAACTGTTCGTGCTGGTACCAGGCAATATCGAGCGTGACCAGGATGTCCTTTTCCCTGAATGGTTTTACGAGAAAACCATATGGCTGGGTCACTTTTGCCTCATTCAGCGTTTTTTCATTTGAATTGGCCGAGAGATAAACAAAACCGATGTTGCGCTGGCGCAGCTTCCTCGCGAGGTCAATACCTGTCAGCGGGCCTTTGAGGTATATGTCAAGCAGCACCAGGTCGGGCTCGTTATTATCCACCATTTCGATTGCCGCCGATACCGATCTTGCGATACCGGTCACTTCATACCCGGCTTTCTGGAGGATCAGCTGCAGGTTATTGGCTTCGATAAACTGGTCTTCTGCTATCAGTATTTTTTTCATAATGCAGAGACACTGTTTGATTTTGAAAACCCGGTTTCAAATATTTCCCGCTGGAAACGGATTGTCACGATGGTGCCTCCTGAAGACCGGATCAGGTAAGTTGCCTTGAGATCATCGCTGAGTCCTTTCATCAGCCGTAGTCCGATCGAATGTTGCTGGCGTTCCTCGATATCTTCCGGCAGTCCGGTGCCGTTATCACTGATTGAAAGCTCAACGTCATCATCCGGACGGCATGTAAGGGAAATCCGTATTTCACCGGCAGCATTTTCCGGGAATGCGTATTTTATCGAATTGGTAACCGCCTCGTTGAGGATCAGTCCAAGTGGAATCGCCTGTGAAATATCCAGTGATATTTTTTCTATATCCAGCAGGAAACTGATCCTTCCCCGGGTATCATAGCTGTCTTCGAGATAGCTCGCCAGCTCCGGCAGGTACACGGCCATTTCTACAATGGTGGAGTTTTCTTTCTGGTAAAGGCGCTGGTGGATGAGCGACATTGCATACACACGATGCTGGCTGTTCTGGATCGCGGCAAGCGCATCGTCACGGAGATAAACGGATTGCGTTTCGAGAAGGCTGATAATGGTATGAAGATTGTTTTTTACCCGGTGGTGTACCTCCTTCAGCAGCCATTCCTTTTCATCCACCAGTTGTTCAAGGGTGATGTTTTTTCGTGCAAGCTCACGGCTGTTATTTATTTTCAGCCTGAACTGGTTCAGCAGCAGCACAAGGATCACGAGCAACAAGACGATCCCGATTATCGTCATGTTTTTGATTAGGGTTGCCTGCCGGAAACTCGTCTGCCGCAACCGGTCTTTTTCCTGGAGTGAACGAATGTTCTGCTGGTTCAGCAGTAACTCGCGATCCTTTTTCTCCGTTTCATATTTTACCTGCAGCTCCTGGCTCTGTTCCATTTGCTGTTTCTCGTTTTCGGTATTGTCCAGTTCTTTGTTGGCAAGCAGGTGCCGGAGTGCCGACAGGTGATCACCGGCTGCGGAATCCGCTTTGAAGCCAAGGAAGTGCAAATGGGAAAGCACCCGGCCATCATATTCGCCTGAACTTACACACTGGTCAATCAGCGGACGTGCTTTGGCGGACTGGCCGGATTCAACATACAACTCCGCCAGGTCCTTGGCCACGTTGAGTTCGATACCGGGAAGATTACGCCAGTGCCAGGCTTTCAGCTTTAATTCCTTTTCTGCTTCCCCGTAATCCTTCGCTGCCATGAGACAGGAATACAGCGAGAAGCTGATCATACCGCGGTTGAAATCAGTATCGGGCGGGATTTCTGCCGCCGACTTCCGGAGGACACTGATTCCGAGCTGCGGTTTGCCCAGTTTTGTATACGCCTCGGATATCCCGTAGAGACATACATACATATGGAAACTCGGTAGCTTCCGGAAATATTCATAGGACCGCAGGAAATAATTCAACCCCTTTTCAAGCTGGCCGATGTTCCGGTAAGCATTGCCAAGATCGTTATAGATCATTGCAGCATAAGTATAGTCGCCGGTGGAGTCCATTGAGGTTTCCGCTTCATGCAGGTAGTAAAGCCATCTGGATTTGTCGCTTCCCGAATAATAGGCCGAGAGGCTGTACAAGGGGTAATGTTTACCTGGCAGGCGGTGCTGCGCGTAAAACCCCACCAGTTCATTGTAGGTGGCTATTGCCTGGGTGTAATCTTTCGACGCATCATAAAGATGTGCAAGCTGGTTGATGGTTTGCGCTTCGCGCGCAAAATCCCTGGAAGCATGATATCCTTTCCGGTCCTTTTCAAGCAGGGGTTTAAGCTGGCTGAAAACCTGCGTCACGGAGTCCCGCTTCCCCTTTTCATGGTAAACCGTCCCCTTAAGCAGCATGCACTGGTTGATTCCCTGGCGGTAATGGATTGAATCGCACAGTTTCGCGGCCACTTGCCGGTATTGTTCGCCTTTGGCCAGGTCTGTTGAATCCTCACCGGGAAAATAAATGAAATAGGATGCGAGCTGTAATAACGCTTCTGCCCTGGGAATGCCGCCGGTAGCGGTTTTTAATCCTGCCTGTAATCTTTTTTCCTCGCCGGGCAGGGGGATGCGTTCACCCGGCACCGGTTGGGCGGCGGTGATGTATGAAAAAATTAAAGTGGGAAAAAATGCAATGATCCTTTTCATGTTGTTCTCTTCGTGTTGCCATTCACCTGAATGACCTGCTGACAACAATACCTAATTTTTTGATTTTGGAATTCAGGGTGGAAGTTTTCAGCTGGAGTATGGATGCGGCGCCACCCGGTCCGGAAATTTTCCCCGAACAGGCCTTCAGCACTTTCCGGATGTGCTCGCGTTCGTTTTCTTCGTGGGTCAGCAACCGGGTACCTGCGTCGATCGGCGTGATGCCAGGAATGGCAAAGCGCCGGATGAGGTTTTCGCTGGCAGACAACACAGCGCGTTCAGCAAGGTGACCGAGTTCCCGGATATTCCCCGGCCAGGAGTAAGCGACCGCTTCCCGGATCGCTGCCGGGCTTATACGGAGTTTTCCTTTATTTGTCGACCCGCAAAAATGGCCGACAAAATATTCAAGCAGGACAGGTATGTCTTCTTTCCTTTCCCGCAGGGGCGGGAGGTGAATGGGAAATACATTTAACCGGTAATAGAGGTCTCCCCGGAATCGGTTATCAGCCACATCTGCCGCCAGGTCGCGATTGGTGGCAGCAATGATGCGTACATCAATCTTTACCGGAATGTTGCTGCCAATCCGTTCGATTTCCTTTTCCTGGATCACGTGCAGCAGTTTCGATTGCAGCTGCAGCGGTATTTCACCGATCTCATCGAGAAAGAGCGTGCCCCCCTGTGCCTGCTCGAACTTGCCGATCCTTCGATCGGTAGCACCGGTGAAACTGCCTTTTTCATGCCCGAATAATTCGGATTCAATAAGTGTCGGGGGAACAGACGCACAGTTGATACGCACCATTGGTTTGCCCGCCCTTGGTGACAGTGAGTGGATCGCACCGGCAATGAGTTCCTTCCCTGTACCGGTTTCGCCAAGCAGTAAGATGGTTGTGACGGCACCGGCAACCTGCCTGACAGACACAAACACTTCTTTCATGACATCACTGTTGCCGGTTATTCCCGGAAACAATATGGGTATTGTTCCATCCGGGGTGGATGGACTGCGGTGTACCGTCGTTGGCACCGTCATTCCCATAGTTAGTCCTGGCATGTATTAAAGATACTCTTTCAGTCAACTAAAAATGCAGGACGATTGGATGATTAGCGGTATTTCGTAAAACAATCGGAAGGCCGTTTTGCTTAACGTTTTCATTATCAGCAGGCAAAACAGCTGGCATTGATTTCGCAATTACAGGGTCAAACAACCAGCAACTAACTATGGACTTCCTTCAATTACAAACAGCGCCCTTTGCAGGGAAACCAGGGGAATTTACCGGCAAACCTTTCTTCCGGATCGGCAGGCTCGCAGCGGTATACGTTGAATGTACCATTGAGCCGGACAGCGATGAGCGTTTGCTTTACTACGAGATCAACTGGTTTACCAGTGCTTCTTCCATCCGCATCGACTCAATACCCGTGCAGGTAATGGAGAACGAAATTTATTTCCTCGTACCAGGACAGGTGCGAAGTTACCAGCAGGCTGCCATGGAAGGTTACCGTATTGTCTTTTCGACAGATTACCTGCAGCTCGGCTCGTCGCATACCCGCGTGGCGGCCTGGCTTGATCTTTTTCATCCCTTTGAAAGCAACGCGGTGGTCAAAGCTGATGAGGAGATGGAGCTTGAGCTGATGGCCATCATCCGCAAGATGTACCGTGAATTTGCAAACTTTTACCTGATGCGTACAGAGTGCCTTTCAGGACTGCTCAATATGCTGCTTATTGAATTTTCAAGACGGCTTGGCACGGGACCGGATCATGCCGGCTCAAAGGATGCCGAGCTGGTGCGACGGTTCCGCAATTGCCTCGCAAAAAACTTTACCAGCAAAAAACAGGTTATCCATTATGCCTCTGAATTGTGCGTGACCCCTAACTATCTTAACCGCATGGTTAAAAAAGTAACGGGATTTACTGCCAGTCACCATATCCAGCAACATATCATTCTGGAAGCGAAGCGGCAGGCTTTGCATCCCAACAGCAGCATGAAGGAAATTGCTTACCTGCTTGGTTTTGACAACCTCGCCCATTTCAGTAAGTTTTTCAAAAACAACTCGGGGATGAATTTTTCGAGTTTCAAAAAGACTGCACTGGTTGCCTGACCCGGTTTATTACGCAAGCCGGTTCGACGGTTAGCAATATCTTTGGGACTTAACAACTCCCAATGATCGACCAGGTATCCATCGACGAATTTTTGGTGCTGCAATCCGGTCTAGTGGTGGCTGATGTCCGGACCCCGGATGAATATCTGCACGGTCACATCCCTGGTGCCGTAAACCTCCCTTTATTCAGCAATGAAGAACGGGTACTGGTAGGCACCACATACAAGCAGGCCGGGCGTGAACAAGCCGTGCTGCTCGGTTTTGAGATCACCGGTCCCAAGTGGGCGGGTTTTATCCGCGACGCCCTTGCACTGGCACCATCCAGGAAAATAGCACTCCATTGCTGGCGCGGAGGGATGCGCAGCGGGGCAATGGCCTGGGCTTTGGATTTTTTCGGGTTTGATGTTTACCTGTTACAGGGTGGGTATAAGGCTTACCGGAAATGGGCGCATCATCAATTTGCCCGGCAATATCATATCCACCTCCTGGGAGGTAAATCGGGATCCGGCAAAACGATCCTTCTCCGGCAGCTTCGTGCGAAGGGCGAAGCGGTTATTGACCTGGAAGATCTCGCACAACACCAGGGGTCGACTTACGGTACGCTCAACCGGATGGTACAGCCCTCGCAGGAGCAATTTGAAAACAACCTTGCAGTGACGCTCTCGGCAATCAGCGAAGGGGAAAGGCTCTGGGTGGAAGATGAAAGCATTTCCATCGGCAAAAGATTTATTCCGCGTGCCTTCTGGAACCAGATGTGTGCAGCCGATCTGTATGATATCCGCATAACCGACGGGCAACGGGTGCAGAACCTGCTGCGTGAATATGGCCCGCTTGACAAAGACTACCTGGCGGATTGTACCCAACGGATCTGGAAGCGGCTTGGACATGAGCGGACTGCCAATGCAATAACTGCCATCCGTGAGGACCGGATGGCCGATTTTATCCAACACCTGCTGGTGTATTACGATAAAACATATACCACATCGGTTTCCATGCGGCCCGCGTCGTCTGTAGTGCCTGTGCCATTATTATCAACGGACCTGGAATCAGATATAACCGCACTGCTGGCATCGGTCAGGCAACTTCAAACAAAACAGGAATAATGAAAGAGAATATGGATGCGGTCAGGCTGACCGCCTTTTCACATGGTGCAGGTTGTGGCTGCAAGATCAGTCCGGCTGTGCTTGACCGGATCCTGCATACCCATGTACCAGCGGCACCCGACCCTCGTTTGCTGGTTGGTAATGACAAAAGGGATGATGCGGCTGTGCTTGACCTGGGCAATGGCACCGGGCTCATTTCCACTACTGATTTTTTTATGCCGATTGTGGATGATGCGTTTGATTTCGGAAGGATTGCATCTGCCAATGCGATCAGTGATGTATATGCAATGGGCGGCAGGCCTGTGCTTGCCATTGCTATCCTCGGCTGGCCAGTTGATAAGATAGCACCGGAAGTGGCACAACGTGTCCTTGAAGGGGCGAGAGCCGTTTGTGCAGCCGCAGGCATCACACTTGCAGGCGGCCACAGCATCGATTGTCCCGAACCGGTATTCGGTCTTTCGGTCAATGGACTTGTGGAGCTGGCATACCTAAAACAGAATTCCACCGCTGTTGCCGGATGCAGGTTATTCCTGACCAAACCCCTTGGGGTCGGGATCCTTTCCACTGCACAGAAAAAATCACTCCTGCAGGATGCAGATGCTGTCATTGCACTGGAAAGCATGACAACACTAAATAGCCTCGGCGAACAGTTTGGCAGGTTACCTTATGTAAAAGCGATGACAGACGTGACAGGTTTCGGATTGCTCGGACACCTTTCAGAGATGTGTGAAGGCAGCGGGTTGTCAGCGGAAATCGACACCCAGGCCGTGCCGGTCATAGCAGGACTGGATGCCTATCTGGACCAGGGTTGTTTCCCGGGTGGGACCAACCGAAACTGGAACAGCTATGGTCATAAAATAAACGCGATCAGCAAACGACAGCGTTACATCCTTGCAGATCCGCAGACAAGCGGAGGGCTGCTGGTAGCTGTTGAAGAAGATGCAGTGAGCCAGTTTGAGTTGCTGTTACGGACTGCCGGCCTGCCAGCGGCCTGTTGCCAGCCATTCGGCCAACTCAGGGCGCAGGTGGATGGCCCGCTCATCCAGGTCAGGTAAGTGCCGGAAAGCTGTGTCCATTTGGCTGGGAATGTGGCTGGTAGGCGGTTTGCCGGACTGGCCGGCCCTTCGTGAAAACAGGTAAAAAGGGCAAATCGGGAGCCGGGAAAACCCGGGGCCGATTTCTTTTCCCGGAAACGCCCTTAAAAAACCGTACCTTCATCGGGTAGACACAAGTACTTCGTCATCCTTTCAGGGTCGGATTATTTATCAGCAGTATCCATTTCCTTTCTCTTTGCTGCGGTTCTTCTGTCACTTTTTTTAACCAAATAATTTCACATGCAGTTTCTCAGGGAAAACATGGGATTTACGCATTACCGTTGGGAAAACGAGGAGTCCGGTGTGATTCCGGTATTCTCGGGCGAGCCGTCCCGCAGGGTATTCGATCCTTACAATGGACATCAGGTATTGTTTTTGATCAACAGTTATATAACTGAAGCCGGCGACCTTACAGTGGTTGAGGCCAGGTCGGTGGAAAGCCGTATCGCACACAAATTACCGCTTGGATTAAAAAGCGAAAGATCAGTACTCAACTGGCTGCTGGAAGCAAGCCCGGATGAGGCCGCAAATGCAGGCAGGTAAGATATTTTTTTACAAAAACGGATTTTAACTATGGCAAAATCGAGGGAAACCTTTAACAAGAAAGCGAAAGAACAGAAGCGTTTGAAACAACGCCAGGACAAACAACAGAAACTTGAAGAGCGTAAGCTCAATGGTGGTAAGTCAAAGGGACTTGATGACATGCTCGCGTATGTGGACGAGAATGGCAACATCACCGATACCCCTCCGGATCCGGGTCACAGGGCGGAATACAACCTGGAAGACATCCAGATTTCAACTCCACAGGGTAATACCCGCGACAATACCCGTACCGGTAAACTCCAGTTTTTCAATGAGGAAAAAGGATTCGGTTTTATCATCGACGACCGTAACCACGAGCGTGTTTTTGTACACAGCAGCAACCTGAATTTTGATGTGCAGCTGAACGAGAAACTGCAATACGAACTGCAGGCCGGCGATCGCGGCTGGGTTGCCGTAAATGTGGAGAAGTTCGCTGGTTAAGCGGACTTTTTGCGGCCGTACAATAACAATCTCTTGAAAGGGTAGACTGCCGGGAATTTCCGGAACGAGCGGTTGATCCGCGATTTGAATTCTGCAGTAAGCAATTCCTGCTCGCTCCCTGACAGTTTTTCCATGTAAGGCACCAGGGCTGATCCCGCAATGAAGTCGAACAGCGTTCCGGCTGTTTCGGCAATGATCGGGTAAACTTTCTGCATGACCTGGACCTGCTCCAGTCCATTCCCGAACATCACTTCCACATAAGAATCGATATCGAGCATAGGCGTATCACGCTTCCATCCCCCGAGATAACCGGCAAACGGTTCTTCCTGCACCAGCTGGAGGAGTAACTGGTTGAGCCGGTTTTCTTTCTGGGAGGGCATCTGCACGGCAAACTGCCCGTTGTTGCGTAACAAACCGATGAGCCGCGGGAACAATCCTTCGTGGTCATCCGACCATTGAAGGGCAGCATTGCTGAATACAAGATCCAGGCTGGCGGCGGGTTGTTCACGGATAAATTCGCCGACGGAGGCCTGGCGGAAAGATATATTCCCTCCTTTTATTTCACCGCTTTTCGCGAGCATCTCTGCTGAGGAATCGATGCCGGTAAATACTGCACCGGGAAATCGTCCGGACAGGATCCGGGTCTGCTCACCGGTGCCACAACCCAGGTCCACAGCAGTTTCCAGGCCATCGCCGCTGATCTGCTCCATGAGGTCGAAGAACGGCTGGTAACGGATATTCCTGAATTCATTGTATTTGTCCGGGTTCCAGGGCATGTTTGTATTAATTATCGTGCGCTGACCTTCGCCAGCAATTGAGTTGGTGCATAGCCGAAATGCTGCTTAAATGCAAAGGAAAAATGGGAGAGGTTTTCAAAACCTGACTCATAACATACATCGATGGGTTTCCTGCCTTTTTCGGTAAACTGGTAATGGGCCAGTTCCAGTCGTTTCCTGGTCAGCCATCGCTGTGGCGAATCATTGAATGTTTTTTTAAAATCACGTTTGAATGTGGTCAGGCTCCGGCCGGTGAGATAACCAAATTTTTCCACCGGCAGGTTGAACATAAAATTTTTCTCCATGTACTCTTCGAGATTGATCTTGCCCGGTTCTTCAAAATTGGCCAGCACCCCATCCACCGCAGGATCCAGGGTTCGTAATATGCTGATGGCTTCCGTTATTTTAAGGGAAGCGATATCACCCGGCAGGTCTTCCATCTCAAAATAGGGAATCAGTGAGGCAAGGCAACTCTCCAGCAGCGGATGGTTACTGAAACTGTAAATCCGCGCCTGGCGTGCAATTGCGGGCCGGAGATTCCGGGACACATAATAATCGCGAAGGCGTTCAACCGACAGGTGCATTACAACGGTCCGGTGCGGCTCGCCACCCTTCGGATAATTGATAATAGTTGCCAGCTGGTTTCTCGGGATCAGGAAAATATCACCCTTTCCGAATGTGCAGGTCTGGTCTGCCTGAACGATCCTTGTTTCACCCGAAATAAACCATACCAGCATATGCTGGTCGAACATGATATCCGACTTGAAGAATTTGTCTTCATAGCTGGAAAGTTTGATGTCCTCCGTTATATATTTTGCCTGGTACTCCATGTTATTGATGCCATGTTTAAAACCGGTGCAGCTAACGCAAAAATAGTTGCTCCCGGTTGTTTGCTGAAAGTCATTTTTACAGGGTAAAACGGATCCCGGTGAGTTGTTCACTCAGCTTCCAGAGCCGGCGGGCATCATCCGGGTTTAAGGATGATGCGCGTACGCCATCCGACATGCCGGTGTCGGCCACAAGTTGCGCGATTTCGCAATCGGAACAGTATACCCCGCCGATGTCTTTGAGCTGCGGACTTGTGGCACACCAGACGGTGGTTGCTGCACCCTGCGGGATTGTTTTTAACGTGGCCTCGACCTCCGGTAGTAATTTCCCTTCCGCATCCACCAGTCCCATGGACCGGAAGAGTTCAGGTGCTGCGTCCCGGGCGAGTTCAGTACCTTTTATCGAACCGGGATGCAGTGAATAAACCCGGACCTGGCTTGTTGCCGCACGCGCATCCATTTCCATGGAAAAAAGATTAAGTGCGGTTTTTGATTGCCCGTAAGCCAGCAGCGTTTCATAATCGCGATGCAGGAAGTTCGGATCATCAAGGTCAAGCGGGCCGAACTGATGACCCTGCGACGACACATTCACCACCCTGGCCCCCTTTGCCCGGAGCAATGCCGGCCAGAGCATTGCGGTCAGCTGGAAAACCGCGAGGTAATTGGTGGCGAATTGCGATTCGATGCCGCGCGAGTCGCGACGGAGCGGTACCCACATGATCCCGGCATTATTGACCAGTATATCCAGTGGCCGTCCGCTTCTGGTAAACCGGCCGGCAAATGCATCGATGGATGCAGGGTCCATGAGGTCCAGGCTTTCGAGTTCCACCCGCTCAATTCCCTCCAGGTTGCGCTTTGCTTTTTCCAGGTCCCGGGCCGCTACAATCACAGTGGCACCTGCACTGGCAAGTGTTCTGGTTGTCTCGAGCCCGATGCCCGTGTTTCCCCCCGTGACAATAACTGTCTTACCCCTGAGATCGATGCCCCTGATCACTTCCCCTGATGTTGACTTTGCAGTAAAACCCGATCCGAGCGGTTGCTGGAGCGAGCCGTGGTAATTTGAATGTTGCATTTTTTTTGTTTTTGATGCAACAAAACTAGGCCTCACGCGGACAGGCGACTTTGCCCAGCAGTCCGTATTTGCTTTGTTGGGCAGGCCATTTCCGGTGCAGGTATAGAGGTAAATGCCGCGGCAGGTGACTGGATAGTTGTCCGCCGCAGGCTAACTTCGGCTGAACAATTGCCAGTACCATGGAAAAAAATACCGGTCGCCCGTTTCCCTGTTTTTTAGTCCTGCTGTTTTTCCTGCTTGTTTCGGTAAACGTCACAGCCCAGGGGAAAACTCCCGCATTTATCAATGGTGATTTTGCTGACCCCTCTGTGATCCGTGCCGGTGACAGTTACTATGCTGTCGGCACATCATCGGAATGGGCACCCCATTTTCCCATTTACCATTCGGCAAACCTCACTGACTGGACGCTTTCCGGTTATGTTTTTGACCGTACGCCGGAATGGATCTCGGGATCGTTCTGGGCACCGGAGTTTTATTACCACAATAAAAAATATTATGTCTATTATACCGCCCGCAGGAAGTCGGACGGGATCTCCTGTATCGGGGTAGCCACCTCCGATTATCCCGATCATGGATTCACGGATCATGGGGTGATCGTGGATTATGGGAAGGAAGCGATAGATGCATTCATCTACAATGACAACGGCCAGCTGTATATCAGTTTCAAGGCCTTTGGTCTCGACAACCGGCCGATCGAGCTGCTGGGAAGCCGGCTTTCCCCTGATGGATTAAAAATGCAGGGTGAGGTTTTTTCCATGCTGAAGGATACTGCCCGCAGGGGTATGGAAGGGCAAAGTATCATCAAAAAAGATAACTGGTATTACCTGTTTTATTCCTCCGGTGACTGCTGTGGCAATGGTTGCAGTTATGATGTACGGGTCACGCGGTCACGTGACTACCAGGGGCCTTATGAATACTTATCAACCAATCCGGTCCTCCAAACATATGGCGACTGGAAATGCCCGGGTCACGGCACATTTGTAACAAACCCGCAGGGCAATACAAGTTATATCTACCACGCGTATAACCGTCAGACAAATGTTTTTACCGGACGCGAAGGGCTTATCGCCGACCTCAAATGGGACCGGGTTACCGGCTGGCCGATGCTTTATCCGCGGGCAGTAACAAAACCCAAACCCCTGGATTTTTCAGATGATTTTAAAACGGCTTCATCCGCCTGGCAATGGGATTTCCGGCATGCAGCGCCGGTGGTTTCCCGCAAAAACGGGCAGCTGACAGTTTCGGGTACCGTCACCCCGGATAACCTTACCGGTATCGCGCTGACGGTGCGTCCCGTGAGCACAGACTTTGAAATGACTACTACTGTACTGAACCATAACGAGGCACTCAAAGGCCTCGTGTTTTACGGTGATGCCGGCGCGGCAGTGGGCATCGGGGTACAAGGATCCATGGTCCGGTTCTGGTCCGTTCGTGATACGGTCCGAACCATTATTGCTGAAGTAAAGATTGATCCCCTGAAGCCGGTAAAGCTCCGGCTGAAAATGAAATCTGATCTCAGCTGCGAAGTGTATTATTCACAGGGTACCGGCGAATGGTTGTTCCCGGTTGTCAATAAGACCGCTGTTGGCTTCCTGCCACAATGGGACAGGAGTCCCCGCCCCGGTCTCCATGTCAAGGCTGCCAATGGTGAACAGGCCGTATTCGGGCAATTCCAGATCATAAACAAGTAATACCAGATGAAGAGTTCCATTACACTTTGTTGCACAGTGTTTTTTTATTTTACCCTGCATGCCCAGTCGTTCCGCGTCCCACTGAACAGTGCGGATGTGTTGTGGCAGCTGAAGCCACAGGCCGATGTAACAGCTGGCGGTGCCGATATATCCATGGCTGGTTTTAAGATGGACAATGCTGTAAAGGCAGTTGTTCCCGGCGTGGTATTTACCGCGTATGTGGATGCAGGGAAAGTAGCGGAACCCGAGTATGCCGATAATATCTGGAAAGTGGATGAATCACTTTTCAACCGGCCGTTCTGGTATCGCACGGAATTCAATACACCCGCAAATTTTAAGAAGGGCCGAAGGGTCTGGTTACATTTTGATAATACCAACCGCTATGCAGACTTTTATTTCAATGGAAAAAAACTTTCCGGATCAGCAGGTTCAACCAAGGATGTAAGCGGACATATGCTTCGCACGAAATATGATATCACCGGACTGCTGTCGGCGGATGGCCGGAATGCAGTGGCAGTGCTGATCACGGATGCCGACCAGAAGAAAAAACGGAATTCGCCGGAGGGTTTCGGGGTGACTGCAAGTCCGACCTACCTTTCAGCTGCAAGCTGGGACTGGATGCCCTATGTGCCGGGCCGCCTGGCGGGCATTACGGGTGATGTATATCTTGAAGTGACGGGTGATATCACGATGCAGGATCCATGGATCCGGTCCGAACTGGAATCCAATGAATACGCCTACCTGTATGTTGCCACTGCATTAAAAAACGCTTCCGATGTTGAAAAAGAAATTACGCTGGCAGGGGTCATCGAACCAGGAGGCATTTCCTTTTCGCGGAAAATAAAACTGCGTGCCGGGGCGGATACCACCGTATATCTTGACCGGCGCGACTTCCCGCAGCTGATCCTGAAAGACCCGCGACTCTGGTGGCCAAACGGGTATGGTAGCCCTGACCTCTATAATTGCAGGTTAACTGTGACAGCCGATGGGAATGTTTCGCAGGAAAAAGAAATCAGTTTCGGTATAAAAAAATATGAGTACCGCTTTGTCAACAATGCCGCAGGCTGGCCGGTGATGGTCTTTTTTATCAATGGCCAGCAGTTATTCGTGAAAGGCGGATCATGGGGCATGAGTGAATACCTCCTGCGTTGTCACGGGAAGGAATATGAAAAGAAGATCAGCCTGCACCGGGATATGAATTATAACATGATCCGGCTCTGGACCGGTTGCGTGACCGATGACGCATTTTATGAATACTGCGATAAGTATGGCATCATGGTATGGGATGATTTCTGGCTCTATGTAGCTTACAATGATGTGGCCAGTGACGAGGATTTTAAAGCCAATGCACTGGATAAGGTAAAACGCCTGCGTAACCATCCGAGTATCGCGTTGTGGTGCGGTGCCAATGAAACACATCCCAAACCTGCGCTGGATAACTACCTGCGGGCAATAGTGGGAGCAGAAGACCATAACGACCGGATGTATAAATCATCGTCCAACCAGGATGGACTTTCCGGAAGCGGATGGTGGGGGAACCAGCCGCCACGGCATCATTTCGAGACTTCGGGAAGTAATCTTGCGTGGAACAAGCCACCATATCCCTACGGCTCGGATCGCGGGTATGGCATGCGTTCGGAAATAGGAACGGCTACATTTCCTGTGTATGAAAGTGTGATCAAATTTATTCCAAAAGAAAAACACTGGCCATTGCCAACGGATGACCAGCTGAAGAACCAGGACGATAATGTATGGAACAAACATTATTTTGGCAAGGAAGCATCCAATGCCAACCCGGTCAATTACAAAACGGCAGTCAATACCCAGTTCGGTGAGTCGGACGGACTGGAATCATTCTGTGAAAAGGCCCAGTACATCAATATCGAAGTGATGAAGGGAATGTATGAGGCGTGGAATGATAAAATGAATCACGATGCTTCCGGTTTACTGCTCTGGATGAGCCAGTCGGCCTATCCTTCCTTTGTATGGCAGACCTACGATTATTACTATGATGCTGGTGGCGCATACTGGGGTGCACGGAAAGCCTGCGAACCGCTGCATATCCAATGGAATTCTTCCAGCAACAGTGTTAAAGTAATTAATGCCTCGGCTGCCGGTCTCTCCGAAGTGACAGCACGGGCGTCGGTGTATAACCTGGACGGGAAACCTGCGTTTGCACAAGGCGTTAAGTTGAGTGTTGCATCGGCTACTGCGGCCGAAGCTTTTGTGCTGGAGTTTGGAAGGCCGCAGGGACTTACGGACCTCCATTTTATCCGGCTTGAATTGCTGGATAAAAACGGAAAGCTGCTTTCCGAAAATTTTTACTGGCGCAACGGGTCAAAGGAGCTGGACTACACACCACTCAATACATTGCCGCCGGTAAAACTTTCCTTTTCCCTCGGGGAAAAACGAGAGATGGATGACAGCACGCGGTTGACGGTACTGGTGAAAAACAGCACTGCCTCGGTTGCATTTGGAAACCGGCTGCGGTTGGTAAATGCAGGCACTGGCGAAAGGATTTTGCCGGTGATTATGTCTGACAATTACTTCACACTAATGCCCGGTGAAGAAAAAATGGTAGAGTTTACAGCGGAAACATCCCGTTTTGGTGCCGGCACTGAGGTGTATTGGAAACAGTACGGGCAGGCGGAGAAAAAAATACTTTCTGTCAGTAAGAAGGCTGCCGGTCAGCGAAAGGCTGTTAAGAAGTAGACTGAGTGTCAGGAAAACCGCGGTGGAACCGGGTTCGGGGGAACATAACCGGTAATATCCCGCTTATTTGACCCCTAGTATGGTTTTTGTGGGCATCAGCCATAAAATGAACCAAACCAAATGACCGGGGATATACTTCTGACCATTTTACTTGTTTTACTGAACGGATTTTTTGTGGCGGCAGAATTCGCAATTGTCAAAGTGCGGGTGTCGCAGATCGAAGTCAGCGCCGGCCGCAACAAAATGATTACCGGCATTGCAAGGGGCGTGGTCAATAACCTGGATAATTACCTTGCGGCGACCCAGCTGGGGATCACGCTTGCATCACTGGGGCTGGGATGGGTGGGAGAGGATGTGATGACAACGCTGATCCTTTCCGGGATCCATGGTCTTGGTTTCGAGATGAACCCTGAAACAGCGCATAAGATCGCGCTGCCGATCGCTTTTCTTTTTATTACCATCCTTCATATTGTTTTCGGGGAGCTTGCACCTAAATCACTTGCCATCCGGAAGCCGGTGCCAACCACCTTTGC
>SEAD01000228.1 GCA_004173355.1 Chitinophagaceae bacterium
ATAATGTTGCGTGCCAATTTTAACAGATGTCCTAACATTTTAACCCTGTAAACCAACACTAGAGTTATGAAAAACCTGAATCGGCTCATGCTTATGAGCGCGCTCGCAATGTTGCAGCTCCTTGTATCCTTTTCCGCTGACGCACAGACCCTGACCCCGAAGTATGGCGTATCCATGGGCACCAACAGCCCTGGATACTACGAATATCTTCCCCAGGGATACAGCGCATCCTCATCCACCAAGTATCCTGTGATCATTTCCCTGCATGGGCAGGGCGAAATGGGTCAGGGTAACTCCGGCACTCTAAAAAAAGTGCTTAAAAATGGTCCGATGAAAGTGATTTCCGACGGCAAAATGCCGACATCATTTACCGTCGGTGGCCAAACGTTCAAATTTATTATTGTCGCCCCCCAATTCTCCGTTTGGCCCCAACCAGGTGCAATCGACATGATCGTCGATTACGTTATCCGGAATTACAACGCAGACCCGACCCGGATTTATCTTACTGGGCTGAGCATGGGTGGTGGGGCCGTATGGGAATATGCCGGAAGCCAGACAAGAACCGATTATCCTAAGCGCCTGGCGGCCATCGTGCCTGTTTGCGGTGCGTCCTATCCTACACCTTACAAGGCAAAAGGAATAGCGAATGCCAACCTCCCGGTCTGGGCGTTTCATAATGAAGGTGACCCGACCGTTGTATCATGGTATACCCACGATTTTATCCGGTACATCAATGCTGTAGTGCCTGCAATCAAACCGGCCGCTAAAAAAACCATATGGCAGTCCAACAGCCACGATGCATGGACAAAAGCATATGACCCTGCGTACAAGGAAGACAATAAAAACGTATATGAGTGGATGTTGGGCTATACAAGGGGTGGAACAGCAGCACCGCCACCACCACCGAATGTAGCCCCGGTGGTCAATGCAGGAACTGACAAAACGATTACCCTGCCGGTCAGCTCGGTTGCGCTTCTGGCAACTGCCACCGACGCGGACGGCACAATTAAAACCTACAGATGGTCAAGGGTGAGCGGACCAACCGCCCATACTTTCAGTAACGCCGGCATTGCCAATCCAACCGTCAGCGGCCTCACAGCAGGGACTTATACCTTCCAGGTGACGGTCACTGATGATGATGGTGCAACGGCATCCGACCAGGTCAACGTGATTGTGAAACCCGCCACAGTACCACGTCCCGTGGCAAATGTGGCACCGGTAGTAAATGCAGGGGCCGACCAGACCATCACACTTCCGGCAAACAGCGTGAAACTCAGTGCCACTGCAACAGATAACGACGGCACAGTCGTGTCGTATAAATGGGCCCGCTACAGTGGTCCCACCACGTTTGTGCTTTCCAGTATCAATATTGCAAATCCAGTGCTGAGCGGCCTCGTTGCCGGCACCTACACTTTCGAAGTAACCGCCACCGATGATGACGGGGCAACCGGGAAGGACCTTGTGATCATCACGGTAAAACCCGCACCTGCAACAACCAATAAACCACCGACAGTGGATGCGGGTGCTGCAAAAACAATTACACTTCCAACCAGTACGGTCCAGCTCAGCGCTACGGCGTCCGATGCCGATGGATCCATCAAATCCTGGAAATGGGCGAGATACAGCGGGCCGACTGCGCATAACTTCTCCAGCCTGTATGTGTCCAACCCGGTTCTCAGCGAACTGGTTGCAGGCAACTACAAGTTTGAAGTGACAGTGACCGATGATGATGGTGCCTCTGCAAAGGCTATCGTTGAAATCACCGTGAAAGCCGCTCCAGCTGTAACAGCAAAAGCAGTGAAGGTGAACATATTCGGTGGTTCGAATACATACAACAACAGCCAGTGGAACAACTGGAATATCGGTACATCCTGGATTGCCAATATCCTGTTCCCGACTAATTTCAAATACACAGATGGCACTGCGTCCACGGTGAAGGCTACCCTGACACAGTCAACCGCAGTTGCGGACAACAGTACCGTTATCCCTGCGGGTATGGCCCCGGCGGAAGTTTTACGCTACACCAGCTACTCAACCGTGAACCGTACACTCACGCTCACCGGACTGAAAGCCAACCAGGCTTATAACCTGGAACTGTATTCCTCAAGGAATGGCACCGGCAACAGCACCCGCTTTGTAGCGGCAGGGACAACCGTAGTGGTCAACAGTGCCAACAACTCGGCACAGAAAGCAAATTTCACCAGCCTTGTTGCCAACGGCGCGGGGGTGATACAGGTGTCCATCGAACGGGTAAATACCTTTAACTATATCAACGGATTCACCCTTACGGAAACCGGCACTACGGCCTCTGCTGCACGAAGTGCTGAAATCCCTGAAGCAGCTGCCCTGGTCGCTACGCCGGCCGAAACCGAAGCAGTGAAAGAATTCGCAAAAGGAATCTCCCTCTTCCCGAACCCGGTCCAGGACAGGGTAGTACTCCAGCTGAATAACAGCAGCCGTGGACAGGTAAGCGTACAGGTTATTAATGCCAGCGGGATAGTGGTCCGGCAGTTCAATTACCGCAAAGACCAGGAGACTACACAATCCTATCTTTCCATTGGTGACCTGCAGAAAGGAATTTACCTGGTCCGTATCCAGGTGGGAGAACAGACGGAGACTAAAAAAATCAACAAACTCTGATTCGCCATGAATCAATGAATAACAAATCCGGCAGCGTAACACCTGCCGGATTTTTTATGTAGTCCTTGTACTACAGCCCTGAAACCCTTGATACGACAGCGTTCCAGGCCCGTATACAAAATCAGTTAAAAATTTTAACAAATGTTCTTGACTAGGATTAATAATTCACAGAAATCCCAAAAAAGTGGACAAGTACAGGGTAAAGATTTTCTCATTGGTACTGTATTTGGGTACGGGATACCACAACTTCTAAAATTGAAATCTACTATGAAAAACTCCAGACTGTTACTCGGTGTAACGTTTGCACTCGGTACCCTGGTCGCATGCCAGAAAGAGCAGGCTGCCTACAAGGAAACCGACACTACCCTGACCACTGATTCCCCGACCGCCGTTGCCGATTCCACACCCGTCACTGCCCAGGCAGTTGCCTCGGTCCGACGGATCCTGATTGACATGGGAACCACGGCTACCGCTAAAGACAAATGGGGGAAAAACTGGAATACCATGAATGACGCACGCAAGGGACTGCGGGTCAACAATGCGGTAACCAGCACCAACGTGGCAACCACATTGAAACTTGAAGTGGTAAATCCTGCGGGTACCGCCGCCAGTTATGACAATGGTCTCCGTGCCAGCAATGCGGCAGTAGGTGATGTGGCAAATGAATATCCTGCCACTGCTACGCTTGACAATGCATTTACCAATACAACTGTTACCAATGGTCGCTGGAAGATCTACGGGCTTACTGCCGGTTCCACCTACACTATTAAGTTCTGGGGCAGTTACAAACAGGCCGGTAACCGTTTTGTACAGGTAAAACGTGCCGATGAAACCACCTGGAGGGAATTCAACTCTGCCGGAAATACTGACCTGAACACCAATGCCAGTTTCAGTTTCTCGGGCAAAACCGAAATGAATTTCGATATCAAAACCAAGGCCGGCAGCAATTTCGGATATATCAGCGTGATAGATATCACAGAGTCTATCCCCGGCGGCACAGACAATCCCGACCCCACCGATGGTAACGGAGGTACGGGCAACAAAGCGCCGGTGGCCAATGCCGGTACTGACCAGACTATTACCTTGCCTGCAAATTCGGTTAAACTGAATGGTTCCGGTACTGATGCGGATGGTTCGATAAAAACATACAAATGGGCAAGGTTCAGCGGGCCAACGGCACATTCAATTTCCAACCTGAATATCGCCAACCCTACGCTCAGTGGATTGACTGAAGGAACCTACCAGTTCCGTCTCACCGTTACAGATAATGCGGGCGCTATCGGTACAGATGAAGTATCGATCGTGGTGAAACCGGCAGTTGCAGGCGGCGGTGGTTCCGGCCCGGGCACTGGTAAAACACTGAAATTTGACTCCTATAACAACGCATATTATCCAAACGGTACCGGTCTCGACTGGAAACCGGGAGATACAATTTATATCCCTGCAGGGACTTACGGACTGATTGACCTGGGTAACCTCCGCGGTACCGCAGCACAGCCGATCATCATCACCAACAGGGGTGGCCAGGTTGTACTGAACCAGGTGCGTTTTAACAACAAGATGGAGCATTTCAAATTCATCGGTAATGGTACACCCGGGGTACAGTATGGTTTCAAGATCGACCAGAAGACACAGGAGATTGCCTTCGCGGCCACTCTTGTATCCAACATGGAAGTGGCTTATGTGGAAATCAGCAAGGGTGCCATCGGTATGATGATTAAGAAAAACCCTGTGGCCGGTGATCCGTCTTCACAATACGGCGCGTATACCATCCGGAATATCAAGATCCACCACAACTACATCCACGATACGCAGACAGAAGGGATGTATATCGGTTCTACCAGTCCTTCAGGCACTGCAGCCGGTATCCCGATCCGTCTGGAAAACGTGGAAGTATCATTCAACAGACTGGACCGCAACGGTTGGGATGGGATCCAGATGTCAAGCACGCTTGGTACTAACAGTATCC
>SEAD01000087.1 GCA_004173355.1 Chitinophagaceae bacterium
CTTCAGCAGTTCGCGGCGGTAGCGGCGCTCAACCTCCAGACGCGAAGCCTGTGCACGTAATTTGAGCAGGTCAGGATGCTGGCCGGAAGCAAGGCTGAGCAGTGAATCCGGTTTTTCATCCTGTGGCCGCAGTGCTGATTCCAGTGGTTGTTCGGGTACAGCGTCAACGGGAAGTTCCACCGGGTTGAATGTGCTATCCCATAGGTGATTACTGAGAAGCAGTCGCCGGTTGTCCAGTTCAACCGCCAGTTTCGCCAGCTGGATTTCACGTTCCTGCACCGTAATCCTCGCTTCAATGGTATCGATCGGGGGTTTGTCACCGATCAGGGTCTGGCCCCGCAATGCAACAAATCGTGTGGTAGCCAGTTCAACACCCTCCAGCAGGAGCCTGTATTCACTGTAAGCGGCATACCAGCTCCAGTAATCACTCACCGCTGCATACCAGACCGACAGGATCTGTTTCACCCTTTCGGCATCCGCATACCGGAGCATGATTTTACTCTGACGAAGTACATTCCTTCGTGCATCGATGACAAAACCCTGTCCGAAGGGAATGGAAATCCCTACACTGCCCAGACCCTGTTCGGGGGTGATGTATTGCGGGTTAACATTTTCCCCGGTAAAATTGTCGTATCCGATTTTCAGGTCCGCCCCGGCCAGCCAGAGCGGGACTTTCAGCTGGTTGGCCCAGTTGGCATAATAGTCTACGTTGCCAAATTCCTTCCGGTCAAAACTGCTTTCAATCAGTGGATCAAACTTACCGAGTGCAGCTAACACATCGGCTTTTGCTGCAGCACCAAGCAGGGATGCCTGTCGTACGATGGGGTGGTTTTTCAGTACAAGTTCCTGGAAAAGGTTTACCGGAAACACAACGGTGCTGTCGGCGGGTATGTTCCGTTCGCCAGACGACACCTGCATTCCACTACCCGGGGGCACCTGTGCAGACAGTGCTGATATACTGCAACAGACAAGAACTGTGAAAAATAATCTGTTCATGAGACGGGAGACATTTTTATAAAACCGCATCCGGTGGCGGGTGATCACTTGAATTCTTTTGCAGGTTCTTTTTCGAGACTGGGTGGGAAGCCATTGAGTTGCCGCCAGATCTCATACCAGAGCGGCACCGAGCGGAGGATAACGCGCCCGAACACACCCGAACCCTGTCTTAAACGATCGGGCCAGGCTTCATCCCCCGTTGGAGCGGGAATTGTCTGCCTCACCAGCAGCCGGTATTTTCCGTTGGGACTGCTCACGCGGTCAATCACGGCAACTTTACCTGCGAACGTACCGACAGCCACTGCCGGCCAGCCGGAGAACTGGACCGACGGCCAGCCTTCAAACTGCAGTCGTACATCACTGGTGTCATCGATCAGCGGCACATCCATCGCATCCACATAAATCTCTACGGCCACCAGTGGCTCCTTTGGCTGGAGTGTTGCAATCGATTCGCCTTCCTTAATATTTTCCCCGACGCCTGCTTTGAGTGTCTTCACCACAAACCCGCTCTGCGGAGCGCGTACAACGTATAAACCGCGACGGATCGATACGTTGGAAATCTCATTTCGGAGTTTGGCAATATCGCCCTGGGCTTTCACCTTGCTGGAGAATGCAGAACTGAGGCTTGATTGGGCCTTTGCTTCCGATTCGCGGAAATTGACACGGATATTATCCAGCTCGATCAGTGAATTGATATAGTCCTGCCGGGAGTTGGCCAGTTTGTTTTCCGCACTTACAACCTTTGCAAGGTCTTCCTGTAATTTCAACCGCCGGGTTTCAATATCCGTCAGCGAGAAAAGCCCGTTTTTATAACCCTCTTCATAACGCACCAATCTCGCCTGGCTCGTTGCGTAATAAGTGCGCACTGCCTGTAAGTCGGCGCTATCCATCCGCACGAGGTTTTCGCGTTGTTTGACTTTGTTTTCCGCAGCGGATAATTGCAGTTGTAACCCGCTGGACAGGGCGGACAGCTGGGTGCGGACTGCGGACATTTGCTGTTCGGCGGCCACTTCGGTGCCTTCGAAGGAATTGAGCTGTTCACCCAGCCGCTCCGGGAGTTCGGGGTTGAAGTAAGACTGGCTGGTTTCGGAAATGACCAGGATGGTGTCGCCCTGTTTTACTTCCTGCCCGTCCATCACCGCCCAGTATTCGATGCGGCCGCCAATCTGGTTCTGGATGGTCTGGCTGCGGTCTTCCGGACGCAAAGCCGTTACCATCCCGCGTCCTGGTATGGTCTGCCGCCATGGAAGGAATAACGCGAGGATAAAAAGGATAAGTGCCAGCAGGCAGATCCGGCCAAGGCGTCTTGCCTTCCGTGCCGACAGTAATTCGGGGGCCGACCGGATAGCCAGACTGTCGTAGTATTTCCCGTCGGTTAAGGTATTAATGTGTTTCATCGTTGTTGAATTCTTCGAGTTCGAGATCGGTCACCGCGGCCAGTTTTTCTGCACCGGTAACCATGTCAAAAATGGTGTCGAGACTTGTCAGTAGTTTTTCAATTACATAACCGATCTGTACAATCAGTACTTCAGCCGCCACGAATTGTCCCAGCGTCATTTCCCTTTCCACAACAAACCATGACCCCATCAGCAGGAGCGATCCCATCAGCACGGTGCGGATGACGACTGAGCCGCGAAAGAAATTGCGAAGCACCCGGAAATGATCATTACGAGCCCGGAGGTAAAGGGCATTCATACGGTCAGTTGTGCCAACGATTTTGTCCATCGCTTTCGGTTCACGGTGCTTGTCGAGATCACCTGCGATATTCTCGAGATAGGCCACGAGATTGTATTTATGTGCAGATTCTTCCACACTAGTCACCACCCCACGACGGAAATGCAGCATGACCAGTACCGAAATCACTACCAGCGTGATGAATCCAAGCACGATAAAGAAAGGATGGTACAATGCCAGCAGGATAACACTGAAGACCAGTGTCACTGCGGAGGTGATAATATCGACCAGGAATTTGCTGAGCCCTTTCTGGATGGTCAGTACATCGAAAAAGCGGTTCACCAGTTCGGGTGGATAATACCCTTCCAGCTGGTTTTTGCGGATCCGCGGAAGCCGGTACGCAAATTCAAGTGCGGTACGTGTAAATAATTTCTGCTCGATTGCTTCCACAAGGGTGAGCTGCCCGATGAGCATCAGTCCCGCCACAATGACCCCGGCCACCACTGCTGCGATGAGGATATAGGTTGAACTATACATCGCACCGTTCATGAGCAGGTTAAAAACCGCCGTGATCCCAAGCGGTATGCTAAGGCTGATCAGTCCGCCCAGCAAGGCATACAGGAAAATGTAATTGATATGCACGCGTTCCGGGTGCAGCATGCTGACCAGCCGGCGCCAGGGCGTGAGGGCACTGCCATATTGATTCATGAGTACAAAAGGATTTAGCGGTTAACAGCAAAGAGGGTTTGCTACATCCGCGTGTTACAACAGGAAATAAAAGGAAAGGTTTGTCATTAAACAGACAGGAGTGGAGGCTGTATTGGTACTTTCTGGTAAAGCCTCGAAGGGGATGAACTCCTGTGACAGGTCCGCAGGTTATCAGGACTTAGCAGCAACGGCACTGAAAGGGAAAGGAATTGCCCGGTCTCCATCTCGGCAAATGGTTTTTTGCAGGGCTTGGGAGAGGATTCCGTTTCATTCTCGGTGTCCTGTGACCCTGAATCGCCGTAGTCTTCCGTACTTGAGAAAGTACTCTTCCAGGCAAATGATTTTACGCAGACCAGTGACTTGCCGTACAGGACGGTCATCAGCAGGAGCGCGATGATGTATCGGGAAAATTGTCTGGTTAAAACTAACATGGGCTATGCTACTATACTTAAGGACCGCAAAGCTAAGCAAACGATATACCCTACCGGACACAGGGAGATTAGAATGTGATAAAAATCGGAGGGTAAACCCAAAGGAATATTGATAATTTAACGGATGACCGTGAACTTTTTTATTGGTGAAGAGTTAGCGGATGGACCTGAACATCAGCTGCAATACCATCGATCGTGTGACGAAGCGGTCGAGGCTGTTGCTATATAGTGTGGATGCGTCCCGTTTCATATTGGTCAGCCCCTGTACCCATTCAAAAGAATGCCTGTGAAGCAGGCGATCAGTATACCCATGAAAAACGAGGGCAAGGATATGCCAGTTGACAGGGTAATCAGTGCCCCAATATCTTATTGTTCAAAATGCCAGGTCCCGGCACCAACTTCTTTCACCAGATAATTTTTCCCGCCCGCATCCGGCACATGGATCACTGCGGTGCTTCCTTTGGGAATAGCTACGTCGAGCTGTAGTTTACCGTTTTCAATTTTCCATTTGCTGGAAATGGTGCCGTTCACCGATTCAAATTTCCCCTCTGCCCAGGTTATACCCGCGCCAATCAATGGTTTGATGATAATTTTTGAATAACCCGGGGCGGCCGACTGGATCCCCGCAATATTCTGGTACATCCAGTCACCGATCGCACCATAGGCGTAATGGTTAAATGAATTCATCCCGGCGTTCTGGAAAGAACCATCTGGTTTGATGCCATCCCAGCGTTCCCAGATGGTGGTGGCCCCTTTTTTTACCGGGTATAACCAGCTGGGGAATGTTTCCTGTTTGAGCAAGGTGAAGGCCAGTGCGGCGTATCCATTTTTGCTGAGTACATGGCAGAGATAGGGAGTACCGAGGAAGCCGGTTGTGAGATGGTTGTTATAACGGGAAATATTGTCTGCAAGGTAAGCTGCTGCCTTCGGGCGTTGCGCTTCGGGTAGCATATCAAACTGCAGGGCCAGTACATATGAAGTCTGTGTATTGGAGACGAGTCGCCCCGAACCCGTGACATATTCCCTGTTGTAAGCATCCTTTATCCGCTTCAGCAGTTTGCTGTAAGTCGACACATCATCCTGTTTGCCGAGTACCTGTGCGGCATTGATCAGCAACTGCACCGAATGGGCATAAAAACACTGGGAGATTTCCGCCTTATCCGTTACCGCGTCAGTTCCACCATCATCGCCAGGGCGATAGGAGAGCCAGTCGCCGAAATGCCATCCATAATGGAAGAGGTCAGCACTATCGGTATGTTTCTGCATATAACCGACCCAGTTGACCATTGACGTGTACTGGTCTTCCAGCACTTTTTTGTCGCCATAGATTTCATACATCTGCCACGGGATGATGGTTGCTACATCCGCCCAGCCGGAGGAACCCGCCTCGCCATTCAGCACATCCGGTACCACGTGGGTGATGGCGCCATCGGGTCGCTGGTCGGCTGCCACATCCTTCAGCCATTTGGAGAAAAACGCTTTTACATTATAATTGTAAGCGGCGGTGCGGAAGAAAGCCTGTGCATCACCTGTCCATCCCAGTCGCTCATCCCGCTGCGGGCAGTCGGTTGGTACATCCAGGAAATTCCCGCGTTGTCCCCAGGTGATATTATGCTGCAGCTGGTTGAGCAGGGTATCCGAACAGGAAAAACTTCCCGTTGGTTTCATATCCGAATACAGCGCAACCGCCGTAAAATTTTCTGGAAGTATTTCACCGGGGTATCCATCGATCTTTATATAGCGGAACCCGTAAAAGGTAAAATGTGGTTCAAATGTTTCCGTGCCTTTTCCCGACAGGAAATAATGTGCAGTAGCCCTTGCCGACCGGAGGTTCTCAGTGTAAAAATTGCCATCCCTGTCCAGCACTTCGGTATGGCGGATACTGATTTTTTCACCTGCCTTTCCGGTAGCCTTCACCGTTACCCAGCCTACCAGGTTTTGCCCGAAGTCAATCACTTTTTCCCCTTTGGGTGTTGTAATGATCCGGACAGGTTTGAATGTCTCGTGTTTACGGATCGGTTCATTGATAGTGGGGATCAGGATACTGTTATTGTAGGTGGCCGTAACAGCCGTTTTCCATCCGGCGTCATTGTAGGATGGCTTGTTCCAGTCGCCAAGGTCAAGCCGTGCATCGATGGTTTCCCCATGGTAAATTTCATTTTCAAGGATGGGTCCGTTGCCGGTTTTCCAGCTGGCATCGGTTGGTATCGACAACTTCGAGCCATCGGAATAGACAATATCCAGTTGGCCCAGTAGGCCAGTTTTTTTTCCCCAGCGATTCGTATTGTCTTCCCCCCATCCGAGTGAACCGCGATACCATCCATTCCCCACCGTAACACCAAGGCAATTGCTGCCCTTCTGTACCAGTGCCGTGACATCATACTGCTGGTACTGGAGTCGCTTTGCATAGCTGGTCCATCCCGGCTGCATATAGTCGTTGCCAATCCGTTTCCCGTTGAGGGCCGCTTCGTACACGCCATGCGCAGTCACCGAAAGCGTAGCCGACCTGATCTTTTTTGTTGCGTCAAATACCTTGCGGTAATACTGGGCGGGGCGAACGGCTTTATCTTCCGGGGAATCATTTTCTATCCAGGATGCAGTCCATACGGGTGCTGCAGCAGCACGGCTGACCTGCGCCTGCAGCATTGGGTGGACAAGGAGCGAAAAAAACAGGAGGGGGGCCAGGGGGCCAAACCTTTTTTGCATATGACGGGTCGTTTGTTGTTGGTTATGAATACTAAACTTAAGTAACTATCACAAACTATCACCGCCATGCGGTTGAATAAATCATGCGCATAGAAAATATTTTTCGCGGATTGGCAAAGTTGAATATATTTACCTGTAGGATAGAATAGGACAGATGCAGGACAGGTCAGGACAGCGTGTTTATTCTGCCACAATTGTTTACCATGGAAAATATCTTCGAACAGGTACGGGAACTGGAAAATATCCAGGGATTGTCGAAACATGAACAACTGGTTCAGGGTTTCATCAATGCCATTAACGATAAAGTCATTTCAAAGGGGGACATGCTGCCCTCGGTCAACAGCCTGATCAAGGAGCTGGGTTTCGCCCGGGAAACCATTGCAAAAGGATATAAGGAGCTGGCCAGTCGGGGTATTATTGAATCCAAGAACAGGATTGGTTTTTTTGTGGCCAATGAAAATATCCAGAACCACCTGCGGCTCGCGCTGGTGATTTTTGCCTTTGACAGTTTCCAGGAAATCTTTTATAAAACCTTCCGTGACCAGCTGGGCAAAAAAGTACATATCGATATTTTTTTCCATCACAACAATATCGATGTGTTCGAGAGCATCATTTCCAAGGTCAGGGGCAAATACGGCATGTATGTGGTTGCACCCATCCCGCACAAAAAAACCACGGCCATCCTTGCCACGCTTCCGATGAACCGCTTCCTGATGATTGACCGCCACCTGGAGATGCCGGGCGACTTCTCCTATATCGTCCAGGAGTTTGAACAATCCTCGTACGATGCCTTTGCGCAGCTGGCGCCGGCAATCAAAAAATTCAGGGGCATGATCCATTACCATCGTCCGGCTTCGGATACACCGGTGGAGATCATGGAAGCCTACAAAAAGTTCATCAGGGATTTCAAGGTGAAGAGTGTTATCCGCCCGGAGTATATCCCGGGTTCGATCGAAAAGGGGTATGTCTATTTCACCATTAATAATGCCGAGCTCTGGCTCATGCTCAAGGATGCAAAAGCCAAGGGACTGGTACTGGGGAAGGATGTGGGCATCCTTTCGCACAATGATGAAGTGGTGAAAGAAATCATTTTTGATGGCATCACCACCTATTCAACCGACTTCGTGAAGATGGCCGAAAAGGCCGCCAATTTTATAGCAAAACGAAAAACAATCCGGGAAGTGATACCAACCGTATTGCTCCGCCGTGGTTCGCTCTGACCTGTAGTTTATGGATAGTACGATTCTTGTCAGTTTCCTGCTGGTGACGGTAATGGCTGCGGGTGTGTCCGTGTATTTTACACGCCGCACGCAGCTGAAGACCACGATCAGTTATTATCTCGGCAACCGAAGCCTCGGTTTCTGGATGATCGGCAGTTCGCTGTTCCTGACAAACATGAGTGCCAACCAGTTTATCGGGGAAAATGAATTTGTATACTCGCTCAACATGACCGTAATGGCCTGGGGTATGAGTTCCATACTCGCCATGATCCTCGTGGCCGAATTCCTGATGCCCGTGTACCTTCGCATCGGTGCCGTCACCACTCCCGATTTCCTTGCCAAACGTTTTGACCGGCAGACGCAACGCATTATCTCGGTCGTATTCCTGCTGAGTTATTTTATCAATCTCATTCCCTCTGTATTGTATGGATCTGCGGTAGCACTGAACGGTATTTTCCATCTCGACCGGCAACTTGGCCTTACCTATTTTGATACCATCAGGGTACTGGTGCTGCTGGTTGGTACCATCGGATGTCTCTATACCGTGCTGGGCGGACTCAAGGCCATCACCATCACGGATGTGGTACAGGGTATCGGCATGATCACCGGCGGTATACTCATCGTGTATTACGGATTCCATTACCTGGGAGGGGGCGACCTGATGAAAGGGGTGCGCACACTCGCCGAAAACCATACCGAACATCTCAATGGGATCGGTGGTGCGGGAGACAGCCTTCCTTTCGGTACCATCTTTACCGGCATGCTGCTCATCAATATTTATTACTGGGGAATGGAACAGTATATCGTGCAGGAAGCGCTGGCGTCAAGGAGCCTGGCCGACAGCCAGAAAGGTATATCCCTTGCCGCGCTTGGAAAATTATTTGCCCCGCTGCTGCTCAATATTCCCGGGTTGATCGCGGTGCATCTCTATCCGACACTCGATAACCCGGCAACCGTGTTCCCGCGAATGGTCAGTGATGTACTGCCACCGGTGTTTATCGGACTCGTGGCAGCCATAGTTTTTGGCGGTGCACTGAGTACGTTTAATGCCGGGCTCAACAGCACAGGCACCCTGTTTACAATGAACCTTTACAAACCATTCCTCGAACGGAAGGGTGCGGTGGCGGATGATCGCAGGTTATTGCGCAACGGTAAACTCCTGCAGGTAGGTGTGACGATCGCAGCCATTGTCTTTTCGCCCTATATCATGTTTTTTACCGGCGGTTTTTATAATTACCTGCAGAAGGTCTCCAGTTTTTTCAGCGTGCCGGTGTTTACGATTATGCTGGTCGGACTGCTCACCCGGAAGGTGCCACCCATTGCTGCCAAGTTCGGCGTGGTGTTTTTTGTCGGTATGTATGCCATGACACAGTTTGTGGTGGACACCGGACTGCATTACCTCCATGTACTCGCAATCCTGTTTGTGATCACCGCATCGCTGATGCTGCTGATCGGTAAGTTTTACCCGATGGCCAGGCCGTTTACAATGGCCGATTATCCGGTTGGTGGGATGGTACCCTGGAAAAACCGGCGCTGGTATTTTGCCATACTGATAGTGCTGATGATCGCCATGTTTATCCTGTTCTCCCCATGGGGAGTGGCGAGCTGAAAATGATTAATTGTTTTTTATGAAAAATATACAGCCTGCTGTTATCCGCGTGTCGTTCCTGGTCTTCCTCGTCGGCGCCTGTCTTTGTTCGCGGGCACAGGACTCCTGCAGTATTCCCGTGGGAAAGTCCGGCAGGATCGTGATTGACCTTCGCCGGGGCACATACGACCTGCAATGGAAGGGGTTCACCTATGTGAAAGATGCCTATGCCCTTGTCAGGGACGGGCAGGGGATCGATACACGGACAGCAGGACAGGCAAGGGTTTCAAAGGAGAATTCAAAAACCCCGCTGGGCAAGGCCACACGTTATACGGTCACCTACACAAACGCACCGGGCTTCAGCCAGCAGTTTTTTGTGTACAAAGACCAGGGTTATTTCACCACACAACTTGTACTGGAAACAGACAAACCCGTTGGCTGGATGGGCGTATTGTTGACGGACCAGCTCCAGCTCAGCAACACCGGTGATAACCGCGCCCTCTATGTACCGTTTGACAATGATATGTGGGCACGTTTCAATGCAGCACCGATGGCGGATGCCAGATTCAGCAGCAGTGAAGTGTCGGCCTTTTACAATACGGCCAGCAACAACGGCCTGGTAATGGGTTCGCTTGAACAGGACCGATGGAAGTCAGGTGTAACGGTAAAAGGCAAAACAGGATCGTCCCTTGAAGTATTGTCGCTTTATGCCGGGTTCAGTGACAGTACTGTCACCCATGATGTGATCCCCCATGGCAGGATAAAACCTATAAACGGTGTTGTCAGTTCACCGATGTTTTTTGCCGGGAATTTTGCCGACTGGCGGGATGGTATGGAAACATTTGCCGCTTCGGCATCAAAATACCAGCCGCGTGTGATTTTCAGCTGGGACAAACCCACGCCGGTGGGGTGGAACAGCTGGGGGGTGATCAAGGACAAACTCAAATGGGAACAGGTGCAGGGAGTGGTTGATTTTTTTGCAGATTCATTACCTGCCTTCCGCACAAAAGATAAAAGCCTGTTTATTGATCTCGATGCATTCTGGGATAATATGACACCAGGCGGGATCGGCGGGGATGTGACAAAGCTGAAGGATTTTGTAACCTTGTGCCGTTCGAAAGGATTCCGGCCGGGAATCTACTGGACGCCTTTCGCTGACTGGGGAAAATCGGATAAGAAAGTAGAAGGCAGTTCATACACTTACGGACAGACCTGGACAAAACAGAATGGCCGTATGCTGGATATCGATGGTGGCAGGGCGATGGATCCTACGCATCCCGCCACACGGCAACGTATTGTCTATGTCATCAGTAAAATGAAAGAGCTGGGTTTTGAAATGATCAAGATTGATTTCCTCGGCCATGGTGCCATTGAAGCCGATCGGTTCCATGATCCCGCGGTAAGCAGCGGGATGCAGGCCTATACCAGCGGTATGGCGTTCCTGGACAGTGTGCTGGGCAAACAGATGCTGGTATACGCCGCCATTTCACCAACCATGGCCACTGCCCGTTTTGTACATATGCGCCGCATTGCGTGCGATGCCTGGAGCAGCATCGACAATACCGAGTATACATTAAACAGCACTGGGTACGGATGGTGGCAGTCCGGGATCTATAACTATATGGATGCTGACCATGTGGTGCTGGGCACAGAAAAGGAAGGGGTAAACCGCGCCCGCGTGGCATCCGCCATCGTAACCGGCAGCCTGATTACCGGTGATGATTATTCAGCGGCAGGACCATGGCAGGCCAGCGCAAAAAAACTACTGCAGGATCCGGCACTGATCCGCATCACCGATGACGGGAAAAGTTTCCGCCCGGTGCTTGCAAATACCGGGGACAGGGGAGTGGAGATCTTTTACAAAAAATCGGGAAAAGATAGCTACCTGGCCGTGTTCAATTATTCCGGTGAGCTGAAAAAGGTGATGATCCCGGAAACGGTTTTCCCCGCTTACGGGCGCACAGACCTGACCGAACTTTTCACAGGTGACGTCCAGGTGTTCAACCCCACCGAAGGGGTGAGCATACCCGCGCAGGATGTACGTTTCTACCGTTTTTCCACAAGCCGTAAATAGCATCATTTCTTTTTTGGTGGTGAAAATAATATATACTACTTTGGTGGTATAGGATAGTATAGTACAGATGCAGTCTATATAACGCTATTTAACCGTGGCCGGGTTTGCCTCCCGGTTACCAACACAACAATTGCTTAAATATGACACTCCGAACTGCCTGCTGCAGCGTGTGGAACCTGAACCGTTCACGACCGCTGGTCTTCTCCATCCTTTCCCTTTTGTTACTGGGTATTTCATCCACTCTATCGGCGCAGAATGCGGGAGTGCTGAGCGGGCTTGTGCTCGACAGTGCCACACAGCTGCCGATTGTAAATGCATCCGTGGTAATCAAGGGAACCAAACAGGGTACCAGTACCGACCGGCTGGGAGCCTTTACGCTTGATGTTTCCGGAAACCAGGCACAGCTTGAGTTTTCCTATGTTGGTTACCAGCCTGCCGAACGTCTTGTACGGAAAGGCGAGTACATCACTGTATTACTGGCGCCCACCATTGACACATCGGGTGCGGTCGTGATCACCGCTTACGGACGACGCGAACGCAAGGAAGCCGTGGTTGGTTCCGTGACATCTATCCAGCCGGGCGAACTGAAAATCCCTGCAAGCAACCTTACCAACGCGCTCGCAGGTAAAGTGGCGGGGGTGATCTCCTTCCAGCGCGGCGGACAACCGGGGCTCGACAACTCGCAGTTTTTTATCCGTGGTGTCACCACGCTCGGATACAGCAACAGCCCGCTGATCCTGGTAGACAATATCGAACTGCCGGCGAGTGATCTTGCCCGTCTGCAGGTGGATGATATCGCGAGTTTTTCCATCCTTAAAGATGCGAGTGCTGCGGCATTGTACGGGGCACGTGGAGCCAACGGCGTGATCCTGATTACCACGAAAGAGGGTAAGGCGGGTAAGGCGAAGGTGGAGATCCGCGCGGAGACGGCCATTGCGAGTCCCACGCGTAGTATCAAACTCGCCGATCCGATCACTTACATGAAAACCTACAATGAAGCACTGACTACGCGGTCAAACGAAGAGCCGTTTTACAGTCCCAATAAAATCATCGGTACACAACGCACCCTGGATGGTGAAGGCGGCATTACCCGTTTTATTTACCCGGCGGTTGACTGGATGGATGCGGTGTTCAAGGAAAGGACAACCACCCGTCGCGCCAATTTCAGCGTGAGTGGTGGCAATACCCTTGCAAAATATTATGTGGCCGGTTCCTATTCCCGCGATAACGGCATCCTGCAGGTGAACCCGGTCAACAATTTCAATTCATCGATGCGCTTCGAAAACTACCAGCTGCGCGCCAATACCAGCATTAAACTGACACCAACTACGGAAGTGGGAGTGAGGCTCTGGGGAAATTTCAACGATTATATAGGTCCGATCAGCAACCAGGGCAACAGCTTCGCGACTGACCTTTATTCGCAGGTGCTGCATTCCAACCCGGTGTTGTTCCCTGCTTTTTATGAACCCGATAGTGCCAACCGCACGACCAACCATATCCTCTTCGGCAACTCGACACGGCAATCACAGAACCTGCAGTCGAATCCGTATGCATCGCTGATGTATGGTTATAAAAGTTTCTCCGAGTCAAGGATGTCGGCACAGTTCGAGGTAAGCCAGAACCTGAAGTTTATCACTCCCGGACTTACCTTCTTCGGTATGTTCAGTACCAACCGGTATTCCTACTTTGACGTGACGCGCAACTATCTTCCTTTTTATTATGATGTGCAGAGCTTTGACGAGCAAAGCGGTGAGTACCGGCTCGAGTGGCTCAACAACCAGCCAGGTGCTGCGCGCGATTACCTGGGATATACTGAAGGGGCAAAATACCTCAACACCTATCTCTACATGCTGGGAAGGCTTGACTACACACGTACTTTCGGAAAACATACGGCTGGTGCTTCCATTATCGGGACGCGGCAACAGATCCTGACCGGAAATGCCGGCACATTGCAGGCTTCATTGCCTAACCGTAACCTGGGAGTATCCGGTCGCGCAAGTTATTCCTATGACAACCGTTATTTCGCTGAATTCAATTTCGGGTACAATGGATCTGAAAAATTTGCACCAAACAACCGTTTTGGTTTCTTCCCTACGGTTGGTGGTGCATGGGTGGTATCCAATGAAAAATTCTGGGGTGGCAAAATTACAGACATCATCACGCGGCTGAAGATCCGTGGTAGTTATGGTCTTGTAGGAAATGATGCCATCGGTGACCCGAATACCCAGCGATTCTTTTACCTCTCCACCGTGCGACCCAATGCGGGCCCGGCTGTCTACTTTGGGACCAACAACTCCGTACAGGGTAACGGTACCATCATCGACGCTTACCCGAACCCGGGTGTGACCTGGGAGAAGGCCTACAAATCAAATATTGCCGCAGAGATTACCCTTTTCAAAAACCTGAACATTATTGCAGAGGTATACCGGGAGAACAGGGAAAATATCCTGATCACCCGTGGGTATATCCCGATCTCTGTTGGTATAGAGCCAGCCGCGTCAGCGAACCTTCGGGCCAACCTGGGTAAGGTGACCGCCGACGGCTTTGACCTGAGTGCCAATTACCGGCAGGACTTCAAGTCCGGGCTCTGGGCTTCCGCACTCGCCAACCTGACAGTCACACGCAATAAGGTAGTACAGATCGAGGAGCCGCAGTATCCGAACGAATGGCGTTACCAGCGTGGTCGCGTGATCGGACAGCCATTCGGGTATATCGCAGAACGACTTTTCGTGGACGATGAGGAAGCCCGCAATTCACCCACCCAGATCTTTGGTAACAGCCTGCCCCGGGGCGGTGATATCAAATACCGCGACATCAACAAGGATGGCGTGATCAACCAGGACGACCAGGTGCCAATCGGTCTTCCGTCCACCCCACAGATCATTTACGGTTTTGGATTTTCCGTTGGCTACAAAGGTTTTGATATCAGTGCATTTTTCCAGGGTTCTGCAAGGTCTTCGTTCTTTATCAACCCAACCGGCAACACCAACTTCAACGATGGTGTATACGGCACTGCGCCATTTGTCAATAACGCCCAGATCCTGCAGGCCTATGCCGATGACCACTGGTCAGAGGAAAACCAGAATCTCTATGCATTGTGGCCGCGCCTTTCCACGGTGGATGTGCCCAACAACAACCAGCAGAGTACCTGGTGGATGCGTGACGGGAGTTTCATCCGGCTGAAATCAGTCGAAGCCGGGTACACATTACCCAAACGCCTGAGCGAACGCATCTATATGGACAATGTGCGGATTTATTTCAGCGGGCTCAACCTCGCCACGTTCAGCAAATTCAAGCTCTGGGATCCCGAACTGGCGGGCAATGGATTTGCCTACCCGATCCAGAAGGTGATGAACCTGGGTATCAAACTGAATTTTTAACTGCGCCTGATTAACAACACCTGTTGACGTATTAAACGAATGTTTATGAAACTTAAAATACAAATCATACTCACCTGTTGCAGCTTCCTGCTGCTCCCGGGTTGTAAAAAATACCTGGATGTGACCCCGGACAATGTGGCCACACTGAACAGCTCGTTCAGCAATGCCAATGAGGCGCAGGCCTACCTGTTCGGCTGTTACGCCAACCTCCAGACCCTTTCAGATCTCCGCCGCAACGCGGGGTTCACGGCCTCGGGTGAAGTCATGTTCCCGGTTGGTTTGCAGGACCAGACCACACTGGGTGGAGATGGTGGTGATGCGGGTTTTAACCTGATGCGCGGACTGCAGAACAGCCTGAACCCGATCCATAATTTCTGGGATGGCTACAATATGGGCGTCCGTCTGTGGGAGTCCATCCGGATGTGTAATACATTTATTGATAATATCGACCAGCCACAGGACCTGCAGCCATTCACCCGTACAAGATGGACGGCAGAAGCAAAGTTCCTGAAAGCATACTACCATTACTACCTCCTCCGGATGTATGGTCCGATCCCGATCGCCGATGTGGCGATACCCATCGATGCTACTTCAGATGAAGTAAGGCAAAAGCAACAATCGGTCGATTCCTGTTTCAACTACGTGGTGAAAACACTGGATGAAGCAATACCTGATTTGCCGATTGCGATCCAGAATGCGGCTGCCGAAGCGGGTCGTATCACATCCGCTATTGCCAAAGCGGTCAAGGCCGAGGTACTCGCCACACAGGCCAGTCCTTTATTCAACGGCAACCCCGATTATGCAGCGTTCAAGGGAAAGGACGGGGAAGATCTTTTTACAACCACCTATGATGCCTCCAAATGGCAGAAAGCAGCAGAAGCATGCCGTGAAGCAATCGATGCGGCGGTCACTGCCGGTGCAGCACCATACACACTCGTGGTACAGGGTAATATCATCAACATGTCTGACCAGACAAAACAACTCCTCACACTCCAGGGTTCCTGGGTGGAAGCATGGAATCCGGAACAGGTCTGGTCACTCAACCCACGGTTTGGCTGGAGTTATATGTCCATGCCACGGGTTACCGCCGATGCGGCCTCGAATGTGTTCGCCGTGTATTCAAACTTCTCCGTACCCCTTGCCGAATCGGAAATATTCTATAGTAAAAACGGGGTGCCGATTGAGGAAGATAAAAACTGGGATTATGCCGGTCGTTACCAGCTGCGCACAGGCGACGCCGACCATCGTTTTTATATCAAACAGGACTACACCACGGTGAAAGGCAACTTTGAAAGGGAAGCCAGGTATTATTCCAGTGTATCGTTTGATGGTGCTACCTGGTTTGGTTCAGGTAATACCAATGACCAGAATCCCAATTTTGTAAATGCAGTGAACGGGTATGCTTCACCACCTGACCGCCTCCGTTACAACGCTACCGGCTACTGGCCCAAAAAACTGGTGCATTACCAGTCGGTACCCGGACAAAACACGGTATGGCAGACCTACCCATGGACACTGATCCGACTATCAGGTCTGTGGTTACTCTACGCCGAATGCCTCAATGAAGCAAACGGTCCGGGCGGGGAAGTATACTCCTGGATTGACCGTGTGCGCACAAGGGCCGGACTTCCGGGTGTACAGCAGGCATGGTCACAATTTTCACGCAACCCTGCAAAAGCAACCACAAAAGAAGGCCTCCGCCAGATCATCCACCAGGAACGCCGGATCGAACTGGCATTCGAGGGACAGGCAGGCTGGGATCTGCGCCGCTGGAAGGAATTGCAGGATGTATTGTCGAGGCCATTCCAGGGCTGGTCAGTATTCAACCGCACAGTCGCCGGTTACTACCAGCTCGGAACCGTGTACCAGCCGGCATTTGCGCTGCGTGATTACCTGTTCCCGATCCAGGAATACGATATCCTTGTCAACCCCAACCTGGTACAGACCCCATACTGGTAAACATTCAACGAACTGCTTAAAATATGAACATGAATATGCAACATATAAAACTCACACAACTGGCCTGGATGCTGCCGGTACTTTTTACCCTCTCCTGCAGTAAAATGTCGGAGTATAAGGAAGTGGTTTCATCCGATCAGACCAAACCGGGGGTCGTCACCAATATCCAGGTGGTGAACCGCCCGGGTGCGGCCATCATCACCTACGACCTGCCCTCATCGGAAAATATCCTCTATGTGCAGGCTACCTATAAAATCAACGATGTAGTCAGCCGGCAAACGAAATCTTCGTACTATACCGATACGGTGATCGTTGGGGGTTTTGAAAAAAGCCAGGATTACCGGGTAGTACTTCATACGGTAAGCCGCGCGAATGTATTATCCGACTCCGTTGTGGTGACCGTACACCCGGACACACCACCTTATCTCGCTGCCTTCCCGACTATCGTCATGCAGCCGGATTTTGGCGGTGTAAATATCAGCCTGATGAACCTGCAACGCGAAGACATCGGAGTGATTGCCATTGCAGAAGATCCCGTCACGAAACAATTCGAGATTATCAACCAGAACTATACAAGTCTGGACAGTATCCAGTACAGCCTTCGCGGTTATGACACCATCACCAAACGATTCGGGGTGTATATAACCGACCGGTATAATAATATTTCCGATACAGTGTTCCAGGACATCAAACCATTGTTCGAGATCGGGATGGATAAGTCAAGGTTCAACGGCTATTCACTTTCCAGCGATGTACGTACCGGTTTCGGCTGGGAAATTTCCAATCTCTGGAATGGCAGTAACGGATCACCGGGTTACCATACCGAACAACCTATCCAGCCACTGGTCTGGCCGGCAGTAATCACCTTCGATATGGGACAGGCCGCCAAACTCAGTCGCTACACAATCTGGATGCGCGGGATTGATGGCAGTGGCAACTGGCTCTGGCAGGCCGGCGCACCGCTGAGCTGGACACTCTGGGGCCGGGAAAATGCACCGGTGGATGAGGTCATGCCAAGCGGCCCGGGATCACCGGGTCTCGGGGAGACTTCTGCAAACGGATGGATCAATCTCGGTACATACCAGCTTCCACCGAAACCTTCCGGCCTGCCAAACCCGCAATACTCCAACAGTGATCTCGAGACCTGGAATGCGGGATTCAGTTTCAACTTTTCACTGGACCTCCCGAAAATCAGGTACATGCGTTTCCAGTGCCTTGAAAATGCATCACTAACCAATAACTTTTTTAACCTGACGGAATTGTCATTCTGGGGAGATCCCAGGTAAACAACTAACTAATCGCCATGCGGAAAAATAAACTAATCATAACCTGTATAACGGCAGTATGCCTGGTGCTTGGCTGCACACAGAAACCGGATGAGTTCAGGGATTTCCTTAACGGGGAAGAAGTAAAATACCCCGGGATTGTGTCTTCCACATTTGTACAGCCGGGTAACCTGCGGTTACGCATTGGCTGGTCACCGAGTCCGGACCCGTCCATTACGTACTACCGGGTGTACTGGAACAACCGCCGCGATTCGGTGGAAGTGCCCGCCACCACCCATACGCAGACGGATACAATTTTTGCACTGATCAACAACCTGCAGGAGTATACCTACACGTTTTTTGTCCATTCGTTTGATGCAAAGGGCAACCGCTCCATCCCTGTAGAAATCAGCAATGCCCGTGTATATGGTAACACTTATCGCGGCAGCCTGCTCAACCGCCCGATTAATATCACTGATCCCTACGACCTTCTGAATGATGAAGGCAATGAAATCAAACTGAAGTTCCTGACCCCTGACACATCGAATATCTCGACTGTGATCCGATATACCAATACGGCTGACCAGGTAACCGAACTTTCAATTGCCCCTTCACAGAATGAGGTCACCCTCACTGATTTCAAGTACGGGACAAAAATTGCGTACCAGTCTTTTTACAAGCCATCATCCTTATCCCTCGATTCATTTGCCACCAACGTGATTGATACTTTCCCGGTAATCGAATTCGGAGTAGTGGAGGTGCCGAAAAACCTGTTCAGCAGGGTGAATTTGCCATACGATGTGCAGGCACTCGAAAGTGGTACGCAGGTGGACAAACTCTGGGATGGTTCGCAGGGTCCGCAGGGATACCCGAACATTTTCCACTCCAATGGAGACAGCCCTTTGCCCCACCACTTCACCATGGATATGGGCAAACTGTATGACAGTCTCCGTACCCTGCAGGTTACGGGGCGCAACTGCTGCCATAATCCCACCGAATTTGAAGTCTGGGGTATCGCAGA
>SEAD01000088.1 GCA_004173355.1 Chitinophagaceae bacterium
TCGAGGTTCTCGGTGGCCGCTTCAATTACCAGTTGTGAATGGCTGATAGGATTCATCACCGTGGACAGTGAAATATTGGCGAGAGCGGCGGTACGCGTTTCTTCCGTAATGGAACCTTTGGAAAGCTGTCGGTCAAGATTCTTCGTGATATTCAGCAATGCCTTGTCGAGCTGGGCCTGCTGCAGGTCGATCAGGCTTACCTCGAAGCCTGCCTGTGCGAAAACATGCGCAATCCCATTTCCCATGGTACCTGCACCAATAACTGAAACCTGGCGGATCATACGACTTACCCTTTAGTTATCAATAGATAACTGCAATTTAAGTAAGCCGGGGAAACCTATTTTTTATTTTTGAAGTCACCCCGTTTCCAGGACTCGATAAAGTCGGCCCATGCTGCCGGATTGAAAATATTCATGGGAGGCACCTGGCCCTGGTATACCGCCCTGTTGGCGATATTGCGGAACTGCATCCGGGTTGCTTCCCCGCCATCGCCAGGGGTGGTTTGCAGCAGCACCCTGCGTTTGGCTTCACTCGTATTCTGCCGGGCAATCTCGATATCATCATCCGGCACCCGCATGTTCACGAAATCGCGGTTGAACTGTTCCGGTGTTGGCCGGGGTTTGAGGATCGTTGCAGGGAGGTAAACCGTGTCTTCCACCATCAGCTGGACAACGCTGTACTGGTTGCCCTCAATGCCACGGGGAATCCGGATGGTCTTGGGTTTGTAGCTCACGTGGGTCATTTCCACCTCATCCCCCTTCAGTACCACAATGGAAAACACACCGTCGCCGTTGGTCACGGTACCACGGTTCTGCCCCTTGATGACGATACTTACCGCGGGTATCCCCACCAGGCTGTCAGCCGTCATGACTATCCCGTACAGCTGCACCACCGAATCGCGGGCGGCTTCGAACTGGGCATTTGCAGACTGGGGTACGAAAAATGCAGCAATCAGGAGGTATAGTAAAAATTTCTTCACGGTGCCAAAAATAAGGACAGTTTGATTAAATAAGCCAACAAAATAGGCCTGTGACTGTTTACCTTTGCAGCCTGAATTCTTTTTTAACAGAAACTTCTAAAATGACCAAGGAAAAAGTACTGGAAGCCCTGAGTACCGTACAGGAGCCCGATCTGGGAAAGGATCTTGTGACCCTCAACATGATCCGTGATATTGTCATAGAAAAATATTATATCTCCTTTACGGTGGTTCTCACCACTCCAGCCTGCCCGGTCAAGGACCTGATCAAGAATAACTGTATCGAAGCAGTCAAGAAACTGGTTCCGGAAGCTGTGGTAAAAGTGACTTTTTCCTCCGATACAACCAGCAAACGCACCGATGCACGTTCCGTGCTGCCAAAGGTGAAAAATATCATTGCCGTAGTAAGTGGTAAGGGCGGTGTGGGTAAATCCACCGTAGCTGCCAATCTCGCCCTCGCCATTGCAAAGGACGGGGCAAAAGTGGGCCTCATGGACGCCGATATTTACGGCCCCAGTGTGCCCATCATGTTTGGTGTACGCGGCGAACGTCCGATGATGATGGACTTCAACGGCAAGGGAATGATTGTGCCGCTGGAGAAATATGGTATCAAACTGATCAGCATCGGTTTGCTGGTTGATGAAAAAAATGCAGTTGTCTGGCGTGGTCCGATGGCCAGTTCCGCAATCAAACAGTTTGTAACCGATGTGTACTGGGACGAACTCGATTACCTCATTATCGATATGCCTCCGGGCACCGGTGATATCCACCTCACACTCATGCAGACGGTGCCAGTCACCGGCGCCGTAATTGTGACTACGCCACAGGATGTGGCATTGGCGGATGCCCGCAAGGGTATCGCCATGTTTGGCCAGGCACAATTGAATGTACCTGTGCTGGGGCTGGTGGAAAACATGAGTTATTTTACCCCGGCTGAATTACCGGACAGCAAATATTATATATTCGGCAAGGAAGGTGGTAAACGCCTGGCCGATGAATACGACCTGCCATTCCTTGGACAGATCCCGCTGGTGCAGAGTATCCGCGAAGGGGGAGATAAGGGCAATCCCGTGATGACGGGCACCGATGAGATCAGCAAGAAGGCATTCAGTGATTTCGCTGGTCATGTGGTCCGCAGCATATCCATGCGCAATGCAGATATGACCGCACAGGAAGTGGAGCAGGTGCTGGATTAACAGGAGGTTGCGGGCCGGCTGTTTACACAAACTTTTAAACCCAGTACGATGTACAGCTTACCATACTTTACTGACCAGGACCAGGCAAGGGTGATGGAATTCATCCATGCCCATCCGTTTGCATTCCTTTGCGGGGCGGACAAACAGAACCAGCCGGTGGCCACACAGATCCCTGTGTTTATCGACCAGCGTGGTGACCAGCTTTTCCTCTCCGGGCATATGATGCGCAAGACCGATCACCATCTTGCCTTCGAACACAACCCGCATGTACTGGCAGTTTTTACCGGTCCCCATACCTATGTAAGCGCAAGCTGGTATGAAAAAGGGAATACCGCCAGCACCTGGAATTATATGAGCGTACATGCGCGGGGTGAACTCCGTTTCCTTGGTCACGAAGAACTGCTGCACATTCTCCGGCGCACCACCGACCATTTCGAACAACCGGGTTCAGGTGCCAATTTTAAAGACCTTTCAACAGATTATGTGGAATCGCTTTCGAAGGCCATCGTGGCATTCGAGGTGGAGGTGAAGGAGCTGAAAAATACATTCAAGCTGAGCCAGAACCACGAGGAAAAAACCTACGGTGCGATAGTTGAACAACTTTCCGCCCAGCCAGGTGATGCAAAGCTGGTGGCGGATGAAATGGTAAAGCGATCCGGTGAGCTGTTCAAAAAATAAAGATGCCCATGCGTAGTTTCGCCCGCCGCTCAGTCTTCGTCCTCCTGGTGTTCGCTTCCTGCCAGGCAACAAATAAAACCATGATTACAACGGCTTCACCCGCTTCCGGTTTTGATACCCAGGGTCACCGGGGTGCACGGGGACTGGCCCCTGAAAATACGTTCGCCGCCATGAAAGCGGGATTGGATGCGGGGGTTAAAACACTGGAGATGGACGTGGGTATCACGAAGGACAAACAGGTTGTGCTGTCGCATGACTCCTGGTTCAACCACCTCATCAGCACAAAGCCGGACGGTCAACCGGTGACTGCGGCGGAAGAAAAATCATTGAAGCTCTACGGGATGGATTATGCCGAGGTCAGGAAATATGATGTGGGGATGCGCCCCCATCCCGGGTTCCCGAAACAGGCTCGCAGCGCGCAGTTCAAGCCGCTGCTGTCGGACCTCCTGGATGACGTGGCGGAATACATGAAGGGCAGTCGCCGCCCGCTTCCCTTCTTCAACATCGAAACAAAATGCCTGCCCGCCGGTGACAATATCTACCATCCGGAGCCAGGTGTTTTTGTGGAACTGCTGATGGGGGTTATAAAGGACAAACAACTTGAAGACCGGGTGATCATCCAGTCGTTCGATTTCCGCACCCTCCGTTACCTGCACCAGCATTATCCCGCAATACAAACAGCGATGCTGCTCGAGGCAACTGATAAACGAAGTATTCCGGAACTGGTGAAAGACCTTGGATTTACCCCAACGATAGACAGTCCCGAACAGACGCTGGTGACAGCAGCGCGTATCAAAGCGGCGCATGATGCCGGGATCCGGATCATACCATGGACCGTCAATAAAAAAGAAGAGATCACCCGCCTGAAAACACTGGGCGTGGATGGCATAATCACCGATTACCCGGATCTTTTCTGAGACCGGCAACTATTAACTTATGACTACATCACTGAAAGGTTATACCGCACTGGTCTGCGGCAGCACACAGGGAATCGGCCGCGCAGTCGCTGCATTGTTTGCAGCGGCAGGGGCCAACTGTATCCTCTTTGCGCGCAATCCGGGAAAAATGCAGGAAACCGTTGCCACACTGGATACCAGTGAGGGACAACGGCACTCATTCATTACGGCGGACTTCACGGACACCGCTGCGGTGAAAGAAGCAGTGGCCGCACTGGCGGCAAGGGAAACCGTGCATATACTGGTAAACAATACCGGGGGGCCCGCGCCCGGGCCGATCACCGACGCGAGTGCAGTCAATTTCACCGATGCGTTCAGCCAGCATATCATCAACAACCAGCAGATTGTCCAACTGCTCCTCCCTGGCATGCAATCCGCCGGGTACGGGCGCATCATCAATATCATTTCCACTTCGGTGAAAATCCCGATCGCTAATCTCGGTGTATCCAATACCATTCGCGCCGCTACGGCCGCCTGGGCAAAAACGCTCGCGATGGAAGTGGCAAAGGACGGGATCACTGTCAACAATGTATTGCCAGGATACACACAGACCGGCCGGCTCGAAAGCCTTATCCGGACCAATGCGGGCAAACAGCAGGTAACAGAAGTGGAACTGGCAGAAAAAATGAAACAACAGATTCCCGCACGACGCTTTGGTACACCGGAAGAAATAGCTGCGGTGGCCGGCTTCCTTGCCTCACCGGCCGCGGCTTATGTTAATGGTACCAGCATCCCGGTGGATGGTGGCAGCACGGGTGCATTTTAATTTCAACAATATACGCGTATGTTATTTTCAAATACAGCCGCTTTCGCAGAACAGATGGACCGAGAAGATCCGCTTGCTCCGTTCCGGAAAAAATTCCTGGTCCCGCAGCACAACGGCGTCCAATCTGTGTATCTCCTTGGTAACTCACTGGGGCTGCAACCCGCATCGGTAAAGGATTATATCGGAAAGATCCTGGATGACTGGGCGGCCCATGGTGTGGAATCTTTTTTTGATGCGAAGGAACCATGGATGGATTACCATGACCAGCTGACTGGTCCGCTGGCAACCATTGTTGGCGCGCATAAAGATGAGATCGCGGTGATGAACCAGCTATCGGTCAACCTTCACCTGATGCTGGTGAGTTTTTACCGGCCGGATAAAAAACGTTTCCGCATTATCTGCGAGGCCAAGGCATTTCCGAGCGACCAGTATGTGTTTGAAACCCATGTACGATCGCTGGGGCTGGACCCTGCCCAAACCATTGTGGAAGTAACACCCGCTGAAGGGGAAGACATCATCCGTACAAGTGATATACTCGATACGATAAAAAAATATGGTGATGAAACGGCGCTGGTGCTGTTCAGCGGGATCAATTATTACACCGGCCAGGTATTCGACATGGCGGCCATCTCCAAAGCCGCGAAGGCAGCGGGTTGCAGGGTAGGGTTCGACCTGGCCCATGCGGCAGGCAATATCGAACTCAAACTGCATGAGTGGGAAGTGGATTTCGCCTGCTGGTGCAATTATAAATACCTGAACTCGGGTCCGGGTGCCATCGGAGCAGTATTTATCCATCGCCACAACCATGATGACTCGCTGCAGCGTTTTGCAGGCTGGTGGGGTTATGATAAACCGACAAGGTTCCGGATGGAAAAAGGTTTCCGCCCCATGGCCGGTGCAGAGGGATGGCAACTCAGCACACCCGCATTGCTGCTCTATGCCACCTGCCGTGCATCACTGGAGATATTTGAGGAAGCCGGTTGGGAAAATATCCAGGCGAAACGAAAAAAACTCACTGCCTATACCTGGTTCCTGCTGGATGAACTCGCCAGGGATAACGGGCGGGACACCATGCGTTTTATCACCCCGGCAGCGCCCGAAGCACATGGCAGCCAGGTATCGGTCCTGATGGCCAGACGCGGTCGCGAAACTTACGAAGCACTGATGAAACAGCAGGTCATGGTGGACTGGCGCGAACCGAACGTGATCCGTTTTGCCCCGGTACCCCTGTACAACTCCTACAGCGATGTGTACCGCCTGGTATCGGCGTTGCGGAACTTAACCCAATAATATTACCTTCGGCCCCAATATGACACGTGAACAGTTAGTAGCCGAAATCAGGCGCAAAAAAACCTATCTCTGTGTGGGTCTCGATACCGACCTCTCCAAAATCCCCTCGTTTCTCCTCGAAGAAACGGATCCCGTTTTTGCATTCAATAAAGCAATCATTGATGCCACGCGAGAATACTGTGTGGCCTATAAAATCAATACTGCTTTTTATGAAGCCAATGGACTCAAAGGCTGGGAGTCGATGGAGAAAACGGTGCGTTACATTGGTGAAAGCCATTTCACGATCGCTGATGCAAAAAGGGGCGATATCGGCAACACTTCCGAGCAGTATGCAAAGGCTTTTTTTGAAACACTGCCCTTTGACTCCGTGACGGTAGCACCGTATATGGGAGAGGACAGTGTAAAACCCTTCCTCGGTACCGCGGGTAAATGGGCGATAGTACTTGGCCTCACATCCAATAAAGGTGCGATGGATTTTGAACTCCAGCAACTGGCTGCCGGTTCGCAGCCCCTTTATGAAAAAGTACTCAGCACGGTGTCATCCTGGGGAACCCCGTCCAACCTCATGTTTGTGATCGGCGCCACCCAGGCCTCTGAATTCAAACGTATCCGGGAAATCACCCCTGACCATTTTTACCTGGTTCCCGGTGTGGGTGCACAGGGTGGCAGCCTCGAAGAAATCTCGCGGGTTGCGATGAACAGGGAAGTGGGCCTGCTGGTGAACTCCAGCCGTGCAGTCATTTACGCCTCATCCGGCCGGGATTTCGCCACTGTGGCGGGTTCTGTGGCGGCAGCTTACCAGGCGGAGATGGCGACGTATCTCGGCGAACTTTTAGCTTAACTTTACCCGATTCTAACGGAATAAACGAACGATTATGGCCGCGCGTACAGATCAGTTTACCAGTCCCGATTATTTTAATGTTGACGAACTCCTGACCGAAGAACAGCGGTTGATCCGCGACTCGGTCCGGAGTTATGTGAAAAAGGAAATCTCCCCGATCATCGAAGATTATGCGCAGCGGGCAGAGTTTCCGCAGCAGATCGTAAAACAGATGGGCGACCTGGGTTGTTTTGGCCCAACGATTCCCGTTGAATATGGTGGTGGTGGACTGGATTACACCAGCTACGGACTGATGATGCAGGAACTCGAACGCGGCGACAGCGGTGTGCGGTCAACTGCATCCGTGCAGGGTTCACTGGTGATGTACCCGATCTACCAGTACGGCAGTGAAGAACAACGGAAGAAATACCTTCCACGGCTCGCGAGTGGTGAATGGCTGGGTTGCTTTGGTCTCACCGAACCCGACCATGGCAGCGATCCCTCGAGCATGGTCACAAATATCAGGGATGCAGGCGACCATGTAATCCTCAATGGCGCAAAGATGTGGATCAGCAATGCACCGTTTGCACAGGTGGCAGTGGTCTGGGCCAGGGACGAAGAGGGTGTGATCCGGGGACTGGTCGTCGAGCGCGGCATGGAAGGATTTACCACACCCACCACCCACGGCAAGTGGAGCCTGCGTGCATCTGCCACGGGTGAACTCGTTTTTGATAATGTAAAAGTGCCAAAGGAAAATATCTTCCCGAATGTAAAAGGATTGAAAGGGCCATTGGGTTGTCTTTCAAAAGCACGTTACGGTATTGCCTGGGGCGCTGTAGGCGCTGCGATGGATTGTTATGATACGGCGCTGCGCTATTCCCTCGAACGCCGGCAGTTTGGCCGCCCCATCGGTGGCTTCCAGCTCCAGCAGAAAAAACTGGCTGAAATGGTCACGGAGATTACAAAGGCACAGCTGCTTAACTGGCGGCTGGGTACCTTGATGAGTGAAGGGAAGGCCAGTCCGCAGCAGGTCAGTATGGCCAAAAGGAATGCCTGCGAGATTGCCACCAATATCGCCCGCGACGCCCGGCAGATGCTCGGAGGGATGGGGATCACGGGTGAGTATTCCGTAATGCGGCATATGATGAATCTCGAATCGGTGATTACCTACGAAGGTACCCACGATGTGCACCTGCTGATCACAGGTATGGATGTAACCGGCCTCAACGCTTTCAAATAATATGAAGATTTACCTCAACGGATTTATGGGTGCGGGTAAAACGCACTGGGGACGGCAGCTCGGCAAGCGCCTGCAGATCCCGTTCTTTGACCTGGACGAACAGGTCGTCAATTCCGAGGGTAAAAGCATCAATGAAATTTTCGCTGCAGAAGGGGAGGAGGGATTCCGGATGAAAGAAAAAGAAGTGTTGCACCTCATCACCGAAAGCCACGATTCATTTATTATGGCCTGTGGTGGTGGCAGCCCCTGTTACTTCAACAATATCGAATTCATGAATGACCGGGGACTGACTATCTGGATCAATACCCCGACTACCGTGCTGTTTGAGCGCCTGGTAAAAGAACGCGATCACCGCCCGCTGCTGCGCTCACTCGATGACCAGCAACTAAAAGCATTTATCCAGAAAAAAATCAGTGACCGCAAGATTTATTACCAGCAATGCCAGGTGATAATCGATGATGAAAACATCACTCCCGAACAATTCATAGAAACCATTTTCCATGCATAAAGGATTCCTGCTGGCCGGCAGTGCGCTTGGTGCGCTGGCTGTCATACTCGGTGCATTCGGTGCACACAAACTGAAAGAGATTGTACCTGCGGAAACGGTCAATGTATTTGACACCGGTGTCCGTTACCAGTTTTACCATGTCTTTGCACTGATTATTGTTGCAATCCTCTTTGACCGGTTTCCCGGATCGGCACTTTACTGGGCAGGGATCTGTTTCATTATCGGGATCATCCTGTTTTCCGGTTCGCTCTACATCATCACATTGCTGAAGGCGCGTGAAAGTGTCGGTATCAAAGGCTTCGGAATCCTGACCCCGGTGGGCGGGTTGTTTTTTGTGGCAGGCTGGCTGCTGCTGTTTGCCGGCTTCCTGAAAAAGGCAGTGTAATACTAGTCGGCCATCGCATGATCCAGCGGCAGGTCCAGTGTGGTCACGGTACCATGGTCATTTTTCAGGTCGTAGGTCCCGCCGATGCTGATCATCCGTTTGGTGATATTCTTGAGTCCGTTGCCAAATTGCCGGATCTTCTGGAAATCCGCTCCCACACCATTATCCCGGATGGTGATCTTGAGGCTCTCGCGGATTTCGAAACCGATGCTGATCTCCGTTGCCTTGGAATGTTTGAGGGCATTGTTGAGCGTTTCCTTGACACAGAGGAAGAGGTTGCGGCGGCGGTCGCCGGTCAGTTCCATTTCCGGGATAGCTTCCGGTACGGTAATACGGCAGAGGATCGGGGTGTATTCAAAATACTCCAGTGCATACGAACGGATATAGGACACCAGGTTATCCAGTGTGTCATTCCCGCTGTTCATACTCCAGATAATCGCATTCATTTTATTGAGCACTTCATCTGCCGAATGGGAGATCTTGTCGATCTCCACCGGCGTGGAATCCTTCATCTTGTTCCGCGCAATTTCACTCATCAGGCGAATGGCCGTCATTCCCGAACCCAGCTCATCGTGCATGTCGGCTGATATCCGGTCGCGTTCACCCTGCTGTGCCTTATACACCGCAATTTCCTTTTCATATTCCTTCATCTGGTTGTCGGCTTTCAGGCGTTCCCGCTCGCGGGCTTCGGTGATCAGCTGGCGTTTGTTCTTGTGGTTGAGCCCGGCAAGGAACAGTACCAGTTCGAGGAACAGACCGATTTCATAATAGAACAGTGAGCTCCTGAAAATAACCGGGAGTGTTTCGGTAAATAATTTCCAGTTGACCAGCAGCAGCGACAGCAACGAGAAGATGAGCATACAGAGGTTACCCCAGAAAAGGTAACGCAGCAGTTTGTCGTCCCAGAACCGCACGCTGTACACGCAAAAAACAATGATCATACCCAGCAGTCCGATCTTGGTAATATTTTCAATCCGGTTTTCCCAGGCATAATTGCTGGTGAAGTAGTGAAAGTAACTGAACAACACCAGGCTGATCAGCAACATCACGATGCCGAAATTATACAGTTTGTGAAGTACGGGATGGTTGCTGCGGGTGGACAGGAATTTCTGCATGAAGATCATGTAGAAGAGGATGCCGAGACTCTGCATGATATAGTCAAGGTAACCTTCCTGGAAATAACCAAACCACGACGAATGGTAACTGTACAGCGCTTTTATAAATAACATGACACCGATCAGCAGCGCATAACCGGAGTAGTAGAGGAACTCGGGATTGGCATTCTGGAAAAACGTAGTCAGGGAGAACAGCACCATCATCAGCAACAGGCCGCAGAATACATAACTGATCACCTTCGCATCGATGTTCCGGTTGTCCATCTGTACCACCCAGGGATTCAGGAATCCTTCCGCGATCAGTTCCGGCCGGATCCGGTTGAGGTGCGTGCGGACCATGGTCATGGACGCCACGATGGTCAGACTATCATGCGCCGCCACCGTGATCTTGCGGTAACAGATCTCCTGCGATTCGGGTGGCAGGATACTTGGCAGCAGTCGCAGGTTATTTCCCTCCACCTCATAGAGGTAAACATCATAAAAATAAAGACCGGGAAAAAACCAGATGGATACGGCGCTGTCGGCGCTGTTGCAGATGCTGAAACGCAGTACCTGGGTATTGGATACCTGGTCGCGCGGAACCTGTTCATTCACCTGTTTGCGGTAAAGGCTGCCACGTGTGAAAGCGAGCCGGCTGTAATTTTCAGGAACACTGCCCGGGGGATGGCTCCGTGCACTACCGGGGATAAAACTGCTTTCGTATTTGTCCCGCAGCGATACCGAAAGGCTGATATGGCTGACATCGACACATCGTTGTGCCGTGCTGTCCTGGCCAAAGGCCGAAGGCATCAGGCCGGCAAACAGGACAACGATCATCAACAGGATCCTCCGCATGCAGTGGTGTTTGGTAGTCAATCACCAAATGTAACACCTCCCGCGTTCATACAAAACCCGCAGGCCTACCACTTTGCGGTAAATTTTGGAGGTGGCAGCCGTTTACTATCTTTGCCCCCATGGCCAACAAGTTGAAAAACACTCCTGCAAAGGCGGCAAAAAAAGCCGAACCCAAAGAGGAACCGAAAAAGTGGAAACAGGAGAAGGATGCACCGATCGACTGGAAAAAACTGGCCCGTGACGAACGGACCTGGAAAATCACCGGGGCGGTATTCCTGCTCATGGCAATCTTCCTCTTTATCGCGTTCATCTCTTATTTTTTTACATGGAAAGAAGACCATAGCATCGTCAGCGACGGGGCCTCGGTACTTTTTGACAATGATAAAAAGGTCAACAACCTGCTGGGACGTCTCGGGGCCTATTTATCCCATGTCTTTATCTTCAGCGGATTCGGGATTGCCGCATTCCTGTTCTGCACATTTTTCCTGGTAGTGGGAACCAACCTCCTGTTCAACCGGAAAGTATTTTCCATCTGGCGCAACCTGAAATATGTGACTGTAGGGTTACTGGTGCTCTCGGTAGCGCTGGCATTTGTTTTCCAGACGGCTGAATTCCCGTTCGGGGGTGGTGTGGGCAAAATGATCAGCGGATGGCTGACCGGGATCCTGGGCAGCGTAGGTACGGGTGTACTGTTGCTGGTTGTCGGGTTTGCGTATTTCATCTGGCAGTTCAACCCCGCTTTTAACCTGCCGGGGAAAAAACAGGAACAGCCACTGGAAGGGTTTGATACCAAAGAGGAAGAAATCAGCGAAACAGTATTGCTGGTGGATGATACGGTTGCCAAAGAGCCAAAGAAAAACCGGGTCAGGGGTGATGGGGCAAAAATGCTGGTACCCGATGAACCTGTAAAAGATTATCCGTTGCAGCAGACGGCAAAGGAATATCCGCTGGAACTGACGGAACGGGATGAACCCCTCACGGCAACTCCTGTTCCGCTAAATGATTTTGATGAATCGCCTTTTGGGCAGGAGATGGTCCAGGATTTCCTGCATACCCGCGAAGAAACCGTGCCGGAACCTTTTGAACTCCCGGTCATCCCCGCAAAACCACCGTATGAGCCGCCTGCGGATGACCTGCCGCTTGAAATCCGCACAAAGGGAGAAGAACCGGATGAGGAAGAAGATGAATCATTCCCGGGTGTAAAGGACGTCGCGAAACTGGATCCCTACGAACCGACGCTCGACCTGCGTGATTATAAATACCCGACACCTGACCTGCTGCAGACGCATGGCAGTGAAAAAATCGTGCAGGATCCGGCCGAGCTGGAGAACAACAAAAACCAGATCATCTCCACCCTGCGCAACTACTCGATCGAGATCCAGAAGATCATGGCAACGGTTGGCCCGACGGTGACCTTATATGAAATTGTGCCGGCGGCCGGAGTACGTATTTCCCGGATCAAAAACCTCGAAGATGATATTGCGCTGAGTCTCGCTGCGCTTGGCATCCGGATTATTGCACCGATCCCGGGTAAAGGCACAATTGGTATTGAAGTACCAAATGTGAAAAAGACAGTGGTCAGCATGAAGACCCTGCTGGAGTCCGAAAAATTCCAGAATAATAATTTCAGCCTTCCCATCGCGGTGGGCAAAAAAATCGATAACGAAAACTACATCGTTGACCTCGCCAGTATGCCGCACCTGCTGATGGCCGGTGCCACAGGCCAGGGTAAATCGGTCGGACTGAATGCCATCCTTGTTTCATTGCTGTACAAGAAACACCCTTCACAGATGAAGTTCGTTCTCATCGATCCGAAGAAGGTGGAGCTGAGCGTATACCGTCATATCGAAAAACACTTCCTTGCAAAACTGCCAGGTGAAGAAGAAGCGATCATTACGGATACCAAAAAGGTGGTGCATACGTTAAATGCGCTGTGTATTGAAATGGATAACCGGTACGACCTGCTGAAGGAAGCCGGTGCGCGGAACATCCGGGAGTATAATGAGAAGTTTACCAAACGGAAACTCAACCCGCAGAAGGGACACCAGTACCTGCCGTTTATCGTGCTGGTCATTGATGAGTTTGCCGACCTGATCATGACCGCAGGCAAGGAAGTGGAGATGCCTATCGCACGGCTGGCGCAGCTGGCACGGGCAATCGGCATCCACCTGATCATCGCCACACAGCGTCCGTCAGTAAACATTATTACCGGTACCATCAAGGCCAACTTCCCTGCGAGGATCGGGTTCAAGGTGTCCTCGAAGATTGACTCACGTACCATCCTCGATACCGGTGGTGCCGAGCAGCTGATCGGGAAAGGGGACATGCTGATATCCCATAATGGTGAAGTCACCCGTCTCCAGTGCGCCTTCGTGGATACACCGGAGGTGGAAGAGGTGGTGGAATTTATTTCCCGGCAACGTGGATACCCCGAAGCCTTCCTGCTGCCGGAATATGTGGATGAAAAAGAACTCGAAGGCAAGGATTTTGACATCGGTGACCGCGACTCCATGTTTGAAGATGCAGCCCGCCTGATCGTGATGAACCAGCAGGGTTCCACCTCATTGCTCCAGCGTAAGATGAAGCTGGGGTATAACCGGGCAGGCCGGCTCATGGACCAGCTGGAAGCAGCGGGGATCGTAGGCCCCAACCAGGGCAGTAAGGCAAGGGATGTATTAATAAAAACTGACATGGAACTGCAGCAGCACCTGGACCTGCTGGGTTAAAATGTTAAGATCATAAGCGGCCTTGCAACCCGGTACGCTTGTTGTCAGTCTTGGAAACGTAAACCCAAACACCATAGAAAATAAGATCTCCATGAAAAAAATCGCTATCGCTTTTTCCTTGTTCCTTACAGCAACCGCCGCTTTTGCGCAGGCAAAAGGTACGCAGAACGATCCCCAGGCCAAAAAGGTGCTGGATGCAGTGAGTGCCAAGTTCAAGACCTTTACGACCGTACAGGCTGGCTTCACCTATAAAATTGAAAACGCTTCTGGCAAAGCACTCTCTTCCAAAACCGGTACGCTTTCCATGAAAGGCCAGAAATACCGGGTGAGTCTTGGCGGGATGGAGATTTTCAGTGATGGCAAAACCGTATGGAACTACGATAAATCCTCCAACGAAGTAACGATCAGTAACCTGGATGCGTCGGCAGCAACGCTGACCCCACAGAAACTGTTTACCAACTTTTACGATAAGGATTTTTATTCCGTGCTGAACGGTGAGAAAAAACAGGGTGCAAAAACTATCCAGGAAATTGAGATGACGCCGGTTGATAAATCAAAAGCATTCCATAAAGTATATCTCTACGTGGATAAAGGTACCCAGACTATCAGCAGCTCAAAAGTGCTGCAGAGTGATGGCAACCGGTATTCCTATAGCGTGTCAAACATGAAAACAAACACTACAATCGCGGACACCCAGTTTACCTTTAACAAGGCAAGCTACCCGGGTGTGGAAGTGATTGATCTCCGATAGATTTTCCAGAGACGGTTAAATACACAACAAAGCCCACCTGGTGTGGGCTTTGTTGTGCCTGGATATATCGGCAATATCAGATGGGAAACAGCAACCGAAAAAAGGATTGCTGTCCCCGGTTGGAGCGTATTTGTTTTACTCAGGACACAACTGCCTTCCTGATCTTTACCAGTTGTTGTAACAAACCTTCCAGGTATTCGAGTTTGAGCATGGTGGCACCGTCACTTTTTGCCACTGCCGGATTGGGATGGGTTTCGATGAACAAACCATTGGCGCCGGTTGCCACAGCCGCCTTTGCAATTGTGCCGATCAGTTGCGGGTTGCCCCCGGTCACGCCTGATGTCTGGTTGGGTTGCTGCAGTGAATGCGTCACATCCATAATGACGGGGACTTCATGTTCCTGCATCCAGGGGATGTTGCGGTAATCCACCACCAGGTCCTGGTAACCGAAAGTGGTGCCCCTTTCGGTCAGCATCACATTATTGTTGCCGGTATGTTTGATCTTGTCCACCGCAAATTTCATGGCTGGCCCGCTGAGGAACTGCCCTTTTTTTACATTCACGATCCTGCCTGTTTCGCCGGCAGCCACCAGAAGGTCCGTCTGCCGGCAAAGGAATGCCGGGATCTGCAGGATATCGATATACTTCGCGGCTATGGCCGTTTCGTCATGCGCATGTACATCCGAAGTGGTGGGCAGTTTATATTTTTCCCCGACTTTTTTTACGAGTTTCAGTGCGGCCTCATCACCGATCCCGGTAAACGAATTGCCGCTGGTGCGGTTCGCCTTGCGGTAGGAAGCCTTGAACACATAGGGAATCCCCAGGTTGCGGCAAATGCGGGAGACCTTATCTGCAACTTCCATGACCAGTTCCTCGCTCTCCACTACGCAGGGTCCGGCAATAAGGAAGAAATTGTTTTCATCGTACGACTGTTCCCCGAACAGTGTGCTTAAGAATTTTTCCATGCCGCAAAGTTACTTACACCGGTTGATTTTTTGGAATTTGGAACCGGGGTATTGATCTTTGCGCAAATTCAGCTTATGCATAAGGAGAAAATCCTCGTTATCGGTGCCAGTGGACAGATCGGAGTGGAACTCACCCTTGCCCTCCGGCGCATTTATGGCAATGCCAATGTGGTGGCTTCCGACCTGCGCGAGGAAAATGAACTGTTGCATGGTACCGGGCCTTATGTAAGCATGGATGTGACCAACAAGGAGATGCTGCATGTACAGGTCATCCGCCAGAATATCACCCAGATCTACTTGCTGGCAGCTATCCTTTCCGCCACCGGCGAAAAGAACCCTAACCTCGCCTGGAGCCTGAATATGCAGAGCCTGCTCAACGTACTCGATATTGCGAGGGAGGAAAACCTCACGAAGGTGTACTGGCCATCAAGTATCGCGGTATTCGGCCCCACCAGCCCGAAGATCAACTGTCCGCAGCAGACCGTTATCGAACCAACTACAGTATATGGCATCAGCAAATATGCCGGTGAATTCTGGTGCAATTATTATAACCACCGTTATGGTCTCGATGTGCGCAGCCTGCGTTACCCGGGCCTGATCTCCTATAAGTCGGCACCAGGCGGGGGTACCACAGACTATGCGGTTGAAATTTTCCATGAAGCACTCGAAGAAGGGGCTTATGAATGTTTCCTCGGTGAGGACACCTACCTGCCGATGATGTATATGCCCGATGCCATCCGTGCTACCATCGAACTCATGGAAGCCCCGGCGGAAAAAATCAAGATCCGCACATCCTATAACCTGTCCGGTATGAGTTTTTCCCCAAAGGAAATTGCCGGTGAAATCAAGAAGATCATTCCCGGTTTTGAAATCAGTTATAAACCGGATTACCGACAGGTAATTGCTGACAGCTGGCCGCAGAGTATTGATGACAGCGTAGCGCGTGCAGACTGGGGATGGAAGGAAGAATATGATCTGGGGGCTATGACAAAGGACATGATCAAAAACCTGAAGGAGACAGTCGCTAAAGACTAGCGTTCACTCATAAAGTGCGGGAAATCCTGGAAGGGGATATTTTCGACTTTGACGTCCTCTACTATGGCCCGGGGAGGTCCATCGGCACACCATGCCACCAGGTTGATGAGCTGTTCAGGATCACCCGTAGCTTCAATGGTCACTGATCCGTCGTCCTCGTTCCGTACCCATCCCGTCACACCGAGCTCGATTGCACGATCCTTGGCCGTTTTACGGTAAAAGACACCCTGCACTTTTCCTGTAACCCGTATCCTGATTGTTTTCATGCATCGAGTTTAGCAAAAGGTACAAAGATCGGGCTGGAAAAATCAGTTTTCAAAGTTGATCATTGCCACTATTTTTTCAAGGAAGACCTGGTCCGTTTCATCAAAGGAAGAGAGCTCTGAACTATCCACGTCCAGCACCCCGATGACTTCGCCATCACGGATGACCGGTACCACTATTTCCGAACGGGATAAACTGCTGCATGCAATATGACCAGGGAATTTTTCTACATCCGGTACAATCAATGTACGGGCTTCGGCCCAGCTGCTGCCACAGACCCCACGTCCCCTGCGGATCCGCGTACAGGCCACCGGTCCCTGGAAAGGCCCGAGTACCAGTTCGTCTTTTTTAACAAGATAGAATCCGACCCAGAACCAGCCGAACTGCTCTTTCAGTGCTGCCACCACATTGGCGAGGTTTGCCACGAGGTCTGGCTCACCGTCGGTAAGTCCTCCGATCTGCGGTATCAGTGATTCATACTGTTCGCTTTTACTTCCGGTGTGGATGGATAAATCTTCTGCCATGTTGCAAAGATAATCAGCGCCGGATATACTTCCCGAAACTGATCCCTGCCACCTGGTGCAGGATCCTCGCACCATAATCGGTGTTGTTGATACTGCCGAGGCCATGGCTCAGGGTCACACCAAAAAAGGAACCGCCCCTGGTTTCATAACCAAGTGTGGCCATGACGTTGGCACCCACATAACCATAGTCCTTGAAACTGTATTTCATTTTTCTTGACACCTTGCTTTTATCCTGCAGGGTGAACGTTTCGCGGCCTGACAACTGCACATCGATCGTGGGACCGAAACGGAAGAAAAAATGACTGGCTTTTTTACCAATATCAAACTGGAAAAGCGGTGCCACTTCCAGTGTGTGGATGCGGGTGTCGTTGGCCGTAGCCATTGGATCGGGTGGGGTGGATGGTTCGGTGAGATCCACCTTGTAACCTTTCAGGCTGTAGAATACGGTTGGGGCGAAATAAAAATGTCCTTCAAACGGGACTTTCATCGCGGTGCCGAGATGGAAGCCGGGTTTGGTGTTTACATGTTGTTCTTTGCCATTTACACTGTAAAATGCAGAAGCCAGCTGGGGGCCGCCGTACAGGAGGACCTTGTTCTGTGCATGTGAAAGGAAGGCCAGGCAGGTAATTGCCGTGAGGAGTAAAAAACGTTTCATGGGTGGTACGATAAGGGCGGGTTCGATCCGCAGTTTATAAATAAAAAAACCGTCCGGGTTTTAATGTTTTGGTCAGGTTTGACAGCAGATACGCGGATTTTAAGCGAAAGGTTCGTCGCACAAGATGTAAAAAAGAACGTGGAAATGCAAGCCGTAACCGTATTTTTACTGGCCAAACTTTTTCGCCGGGTCTTTAAACCCTTCAGCATTATTGTATTGCGAGGAATTTCCCCGTGGTATGGAAAGGGACTGGAAACCCTCTCCCTGGAGCAGTTTTGAAAGAAAAACAACCTGGCCGCAATGGTATGCGAGGTGCGCGAGCTGCCTGGTTATGGCATCGGTCACACTGAGCCCTTCGCCGCGGATCGTCACTTCCCGGTTGAGGTCAGCAGGCAGGAGCCGGGCAAATGAATCCTCCACGATGTCCCAGGCAGCATTCCATTCCCGCATCAGGTCCGCTGCCGTTTCACCCGATTCAACAAATTCCGCATCACGGTTCCGCCATGGTTTTTCCCCATCGGCATCAGGGAAGCCGGTCCAACGACTCCGGATATTACCGCTCAGGTGTTGGATGATCACGCTGATGGAATTGGAACCTGCTGCCGGCTGGAAATGCCACTGCGACGGGTCAAGCGGCAGGAGGGCTTTCTCTGTCAGATCGCGGTAATAGCGCATGCGTTTCAGGACGCTGCCGAGCAACTCATTTTCCATAACATGGTTTTGTTTTTACCAGCCTTCGGCCGCATCCTCACCGCGGTTGTCGGCCACGGCTTCAAACCTGCCATCGGGTAACACACGGATGATTTCGGTGCGGCCGATACCGCCACCGTTCACTATTTTATAACCCATTGCCCGCAGGCTGTCAGCTGTAGCCGTGGCAAAAGTCCCTTCGACATACACTTCATCCGGAAGCCACTGGTGGTGGAATTTTGGTTTGTACAGCGCGTCTTCAGTGCTCATGTTGAACTCGATGATATTGACCAGGCTCTGGAACACCGAGGTGGGGATGGTGGTACCACCGGGCGTACCCAGTACCAAAAAGGGTCGGGAACCCTGCAGTACGATTGTCGGGGTCATGGAACTGAGCATGCGTTTGCCGGGCAGTATGGCATTTGCTTCGCCGCCAACTGCACCAAACATATTCGGCACACCGGGTTTGATACTGAAATCATCCATTTCATTATTGAGGAAAAATCCTGCCCCGCCGACTACGATCCGGTTGCCATAACCCCCGTTGAGCGTAGTGGTAACGGATACTGCATT
>SEAD01000229.1 GCA_004173355.1 Chitinophagaceae bacterium
GCAATCCGCTCGATCCACAAGCCATGGAGGACATTACCGATGCGACCGAGGCATCCAGGACCATTATGATGGGACTGAACCGCGACTGGATCAAAAAGCAGGGGGATTTCTTTGTGGAAAGTCCAATTAACTTTTTGACGGCATGCATCTGGTATTTAAGGAAGTATGAAGATGGCAGGTTCTGTACCCTTCCGCATGTGATTGAGCTGATGCAAAGCGATTATGATCCTTTGTTCGCGGTGCTGAAGAACCAGGAAGAGATCAAGGTTTTGATCAATCCCTTTATATCGGCCTATCGGAACAATGCGATGGCACAGCTGGAGGGGCAGATCGCCTCGGCCAAGATTGGATTGGCAAGATTGTCTTCGCCGCAATTGTACTACGTTTTGAGCGGGAATGATCTTACGCTCGATGTGAACAATCCCGAGGAACCCAAGATTGTCTGCGTGGGGAACAATCCGCAGAAGCTACAGGTCTACGGAGCGGTTTTATCTTTGTACATTTCTAGGATGATCAAGCTGGTGAACCAGAAAGGGAAGCTTAAATCCTCTTTGGTTTTCGATGAGTTTCCGACGATCTATTTTAACAATATGGATTCTTTGATCGCTACAGCTAGGAGCAACAAGGTTTCTACCTGTTTGGCGGTGCAGGATTTTTCACAACTGAAAAAGGATTACGGTTCGGAACAGGCGGATGTGATTACGGGAATTGTTGGAAATATTATTTCTGGACAGGTGACCGGTTCTACGGCTAAGACCTTGAGTGAGAATTTTGGGAAGATTTCCCAGCAGAAGGATTCGATGAGCATCAATTCTTCGGATACCTCGATCACCAGAGCGACGCAATTGGATTACGCGATCCCTGCAAGTAAGATTGCGACACTTTCATCTGGGGAATTTGTAGGTGTGGTGGCGGACAATCCAGAGCAGAAGATCAAGCTGAAGATGTTCCATTCGGAGATCCAGAACGACCATTCGGCTATTGCGGCTGAGGAGGCTTTATATAAAGATATTCCGATGGTGAAAAAGGTGACGGCCGAAATTGTGGAGGAGAATTATAAGCAGATCAAACGGGAGATTTTTGAACTGTTGAAAACTGAATGCGCCAAGCAGGAGGTAAAGACAGAAGTGGACAAGACCAAAAAAAGGACAAGGTCTAGGCCGGGCAATGGAAAGGGCGAGGAGCAGAGTAGATCATATTAGTTGTCCAAGGGGCTACTTCTGGTCTGTTCCAATTCTTTGCCCCTGGGTAATCGTTGGCTTTGCTGAGCTGCCCGAAACACTGCCCAATGATGAAATCATTGCCTTACACAGCCGTAGGCTAGGCTAGCGGTAGCTGCTTTCTGGGGCAAAAAGCAGCGAATCGTTAGCGAATATCTTCAGGATTTCGCTAACGATCTGATGGTGTTACGGGCGGCTACGCCGAGCAGTTTTTTGCCATGGTGCATGGCTAGCTGCCGCTCCTCCCTTTTTCATCTGCATCGCCACGGTCGCGGTCCTGGGTCTGGCGTATTTTCGTATTCCCAAAACGCCAGCTGAAATTTAAGGAAACCCTTCTGCTTTCAAAAGTACCCTTGTCGGTGTAAATCAGGCTAGCGAAGTCCACCTCGGTAAAACTTCGCTGGGTCTTGAAGACATCCGTAATCCCAAGACGTAACGAAGCCTGGTCCCGGAATAGCTTCTTGGAGATACTGGCGCTTACATTGGCGCTGTTTTTTTGGGAATAGATCAGGTTCTGGGAGGCGGAGGTATACCGGCCGCTGAGCTGGAGCTGGTATTTGCCTGCAAGGGTGAAACGTTGGCTGGTGGAAACCTGGTAGCGCCATTGATGCCGGTCAAGCTGCCCTTGGAACAGCACGCCCGTGAAATGGTCGTTGCCGAGGTTGACCTTGCTGAGCATGTTCCACCATTTGCTGATCTTGATGGGATAGTTCAGGTCGAAGTTCAGCACCTGCATAAGGCCGGTATTGGCCGGGAGCTGTGTCAGGATATTCCCGGTCTGCCGATAGACCATGGCAAAGTAGTCATTTGCCCTGCTATAAGTGCTGATGAGCGTAATGCGGTCGTTGAAGGTATAGGTCAGTTCTGCCTGGTCGTTGCGCTGCACCCTTAGTGCAGGATTGCCGGTCTGCTGGTTCAGGGGATCCTGGACATAGGCAAAGGGCTGTAGATCGCCATACTCGGGGCGCTGGATACGGCGGGACAGGGCAAGCCGCAGAAGGTGTTTTTCGCTGGCCTTGTAGGTCAGATAGACCGTGGGCAACAGGTCAAGGTAGCTGGTGTCGGGACTGGTTATTGCTGCAGTTTTCCCCCTGGCATCGGTCTGCTCGATCCTTAGGCCGAGCTGCCATCCCCAAAGGGCTTTTGATCTGGACAGCGAGGCATAGCCGGCGAGGATCTTTTCGCTGTAATGGAAAAGGTTTGTGTCCTGGCTATTATCGGTCTGTACATCTGCAATCTTCAGTCCTGCCTCTACTTTGAAACTGCTTTTGTAGCTGTGGGAATAATCTGCCTTGAGCGTAGAGATGTTGATACCGGTCATGCTCAGGTAACTGATGTCGGGCTGCGCGGTCGTGCTAAGTTCGATCTGGCTGTTTTTGCTGAAATCTGCCCGGTCCAGGTCTACGGTCAGCTCGGTTCCAAGGGTATCGGCGTAGCGGTAGCTGAGGTTATAGGTATTCCAATGGCGGGAGTTGGGATTTTGGCTGCTGGTCAGGTAATTGTCTGCTCCCTGGCGGGAAGAGGTCTGGTAACTGGAATTGTTGGTACTGGCCTCACGCTCAATGATACCACCAAAGGTGCTTTTGGAGCTCAGGGCATAGTCTAGGGCTATGCGGAAAACCGGATCGCTCCACCTGTCCAGGCTACTGGACCGCTGTTCGAGTAGGCCGGGGTTCAGCTGGCGCTGCCTGCTGTTTCTGGTCAAATAGCCGCCCTTGTGCCAGGCGCCGTAGCCGCTGACCGCCAGTTGTCCCGTTCCATAGTTCACAAGGCCAGATAGGTCCAGCCAGTTGTTGGTGGCTTGGGAGGTGCTGAGGTCCAGGTTTCCCGTAACGCCCTTTGCCGGGCCATTGGTCCTGATGTTGATGATGCCGATGTTGCCGTTTACTTCGTATTTGGCTGGGGGACTGCTCAGCAGCTCCACTTGCCTGATGCTGCCGGCCGGCATGGACTTGAGCATTTTGGCCAGGTCCTGAGGGGTCATCCTGACCAGCTTCCCGTTGATCATGACCTGGACCCCGGATTTGCCGCTCATCAGGATGGCATCCTCGTTATCGCTGATGGTGATCCCTGGCGCAAGGGCTAGGATTTCTAGGCCGTTTGCTGCGAGTTCTTTGACGCGCTGGTTTACGCTGATGATGCTCCGATCGGTTTGTTGGCTGATCATGGGCTGTCTTGCCTGTATGCGGACCTCTTCGAGCAGGTTTTCCAATGGCTGAAGGCGAATCCTGCCCAATGCCCGCTGGGTGGTGAAGATGGTGTCTGGGCGGTAGCCCATTGCGGTAATGATCAGTTGGTCTATTGCCTGGACACTTGCGGTGAAATGACCAGCGGTATCGGTGAGGATGGTTCTGCTAAGTTTGGATCTGTTATAAATCCGCACGACTGATCTTGGAAGGGATAGTCCTTTTTCATCCAGGACCTGCCCACTGAGCTGGGCGCTGGCGCTGAGCCCAGCTATACAAAAGATGGTTGATAGAAATAGTTTCATGTCCCAAAGTTGTGGTTTTGGTGCAGTGGCTTTCGCCCCAGATCATGATCTGACCCAACCTAGCGAGGAATATATTCCTTGGGATTTTTTCCGGTCACCTTTTTGAAGGCCCTGTTGAAGGTAGATTTGGAGTTGAAGCCCGCATCATAGGCAATTCCCAGCAGGTTGAAGTTCTGGTGGGCGGGTGATTGGAGCAGGCGGATGGCCTCCCGTACCCGGAACTCGTTGACGTAGTCGTTGAAGCTCTTGCCATACATGCCATTGATCACCTTGCTGAGCAGGTAGATCTTCTCATTTTCCATCAGTTTATTTACCTTGAGTTTCCAGTCTTCCATCCAGCTATGGTCCTGTTGGGTAATAGGTATCGTTCCAGGGTGCAGTTGTAGGGGCTCGGTATAGGAGGTGAGCAGATAGGGCTGGAAATTGAGCTTGATGATAGGTCTTGCACTATAGGCGCTGATGGCCATGTAATAGGCGATCAGGGCGAAGGCGAGAAAATAGTACCAGGAGCGGACATACATCATTTCGATGAACAACGAGAGGATGTGCTCGGAGATGAGCAGGATCGTCAGTATGGCAAAGCTGTACAGGAAATTGCGCAGCCACTTGAAGCTGGCCGCATCGGCGAAGGAAAATTCTAATCCCGAAAATACGATATAGTTGCGGTAGTACTGGATGGAAAGGATCAGGTAGACCAGGATGCTGAGCGACCAGGTCCAGCCGTACCAAACATCAAAGTCCGGATCGGCCATCCCATCCATCAGGTAGTAGTGTCCCAGGATCAGCTTATCGGTAAGCACTACGGCCAGGCACCATAACAGGTATATTGCCCCAGGCGAAAAATGCCACCAGTCTTGCGGCTTTAGACGGTACTGGGCATTGGTCAGGCTCTTCAGGTATAGGTACAATAGCGGCCCAAAGAACAGCGCATGTATAAAGGGGGTATAGAAGAGCACCTCACGGTAGGGCTGGGTATCATACCAGCCGGCAAAGCCAGACATCCAGGGAAAGATAAAAAGGGCCGAGAGCATACAGAACGTTCCCAATATCCTGTCCGGTAGACGCTGCTGGGTGATCCCCCTTTTGAAAAAGAGAAAGCCGTACACGCACAGGTGGGTAAAAAAGATGAGCAGCAGCGAACTTCGCAGCCCGAATTCAAAAAGCATACACGAAGATAGGGTTTATCACGGTCCAATAAGTGCCAAAACATGATTTGACTTGCAGGCGGTACAAAATTTATGCAATTTTGCAGCATCAATCCCAGAGCCAACCCGAGCATTATTGTAACTGGTGAAATCGCTCTGAGGATCCTTTCCCGTCAGATCTTACCTCCTTCACAGATCAGGTTGATTTTGATGTCCAGGATAAGATTGGGTGCCGATATTCAAATTAATTGCTCGAAGGTGTGGTCAATTAGGAGCCAAACTTATAGGAATCGAGGAAATTCTTCGAAATAAAGGAAAAGACCACAGAGGGCTAACTTATAGCTCTCTGTGGTAGTTCAGCTCTTTGGTGACTGCTTTGTATGTCAATTACAGTTCCTTCTCACAAAGCCCTCTATCTTCAGTCTGTTGGTTGCTGGATCAAAGGCCGCAGATCCGCTCAGGTCAAATCCAGCGGGAAGTACGAAATTATTTTTATCTGCCTTAAATTGGCTCTTGTAGGTGGTGCCATCGACCGATGCCACAATTTCATAGGTAACCCCATTTCGCATACTGCCACTGGCTTTTCCGTTAACCAGGTTATAGAACTGGGCCTGATCTTCGCTTGCCCCAACGGGAGTTACCTTGATAATGGCATTGATCCCGGTCTGCAGGCTTTTATTGGTGCAGTCAAATCTCACATACACATCTGCATTGATCACTTCAGCCGCAGGTGGAGCTACGAAATTAAATGTTTGAACAGCGTTACAGCTAAAAGAAATAGTTGAGCTCAGCACATTTTCGACATATGTTGGTACTGGATCGGAACCAGTAGGCACAGGCTGGACGGTAATCACTTTGAAGTCAAAATTTCCTGTAGCTACCATAACTGTCTTCGTTGTCTCCCCCGGGCCAAAATCAACAAACTCGGTGGCTATGCCCCCAGAAATACTAAAGGTCTGCGCATTTGCACTGGCAGGCCTGGTAATGGTCACGGGCACCTGACAGAATAAAGGGTAGACTTCAAAGACCGGAAATGCGAAGTCATGGATGGTAAATTTAAACTCTTGAACTTTTAAAGGCTGTACGATCGCCCAGATGGAAAGGTGGGTAATTGACATTCTGGCAAATAAGCTGCCGGCGGCATTGGATATCACATTGGCATTTCCCTCTGCTTTCCACTGACCGGTTTCATCGTTGAGGCTGAACATTGGCATGGTCTCGCCCGCTTTTATGGCTTGTTGCGTTGAAGGATTGATCATGCCCTGCTTGATTTCCATATCCACGATTAGCGGCTTGCTAAAACTCTTAACTTCCCTGCCACCGGCAAACATGTCTATGGTTACCGCACCTATTGTAGCCAGATATGCCCCTGGCAGGATAGGTCTGCCATTTGCATCAATTACATTTCTACTAACATTCCCTCCTGTTAGGACCGGACTTAGGCCATTGGTTCCCGATCCGGAATATATGATCCGGGATTCCAGTTGATTTCCGTTGATGGGCGCACCTGCTGCGTCGAAAAAGCTTGTGCCAGTGGGGATTGTGATTTCTGTATTCAAGGTCAGACCAGTATTTGTAGGTGTACTAAGGGTGATCTCGCTGTTTGTTGTTCCACTGTTGAGTGCCCTGGTAGTCACCAGGGATGATGAACCAGCAACCGGATTGGCATATTCTGCTACCGCGACTTTATAAAAGGTTGGCTGGGTCGCACTGTAAATGATCACATCCTGGAATACGGGAGCAAAACCGGGAACAGTTGCAGAAATTGTAAACTGGACAGGATTTGTTGGTGTAGGATTTGCATTGCGGTCCAGTACCAAATTCAAAAGACCAGAACTTGCTTTGTAGGCTCTTCCTCCTGTGCTGGTACGTACCAGATCGGCATTTGGTCCGCTAATCTGTACGGTGAAGTCTTGTGGGCCTGCTATCCCTTTTTTGGCATTGACAAATTGAATAAGTGTTGGTGATTTAAAGATGTCTGTATTTACAATGATCTCAACATCATCTGCAGGGTTTTTACAGCTGGCATATAGTATGATGATGACTGCTAGCACTGCGGTTAGTTTTTTTGATATGGTTTTCATCTGGCGCTTAGAATTTAAAATTAAAGTTTAGTTGTCCGACCGGTAAAAAGCGGTAGTCCTTCATGTTGTTCTGGATGATTGCGGCATTTGGATCATTGTTGGTAAGCAGCTTGGTCCCTGTTGCTTTGACCGTGGGAGAGGATAGGTAATAGGCCCCAAGGTCGATGTTAACGTTGAATTTCTTTTTTGGGATGCCCCGTCCCAGTCCCAGCCCGAGGTAGGGTGCGAAAGTTCCCCAGTCCACATTGAAGTCCAGGGTGCCGATCTCCTCAGGGCTTAGGGTAATGCCTTCGAAACTTTGCGGATCCTTGGGTGTAAAATGGACGTTTCCCTGCGCATCAGGCAGATAGGCGGCACCTGCTACCACACGGAAGAACTTTTCGGGCATCAGCTCAACAAGACCATGTATGGTGCTGAGCTTTCCTGATAATCTATTCTTGGAGTTGAAGCCGGACATGTTGATCTTGTCGTTGATGCCCGCATAGGCATAGCTGCCGCCAATCCTTAGCCCGAGAGAGGGGTTCAGCACGTACCTGAAGTTTGCACCCACGCCCTGGGAGCCTGCCAATACCTGGAAGGACATAGGTTTTCTGGGGCTTTCTGGTACGGTCGCCTCCTGGGCAAATAGCGTAGCGTTGAGCAGCAAAAAACTGAAGAGAAGGTTAAATGTTTTTTTCATCCTTATGAAGATTAATTAATAATCCCCAAAAGAATAACAAACCAAATTCAGCACCAATAGCCAATATTGGCTAGCTGGTTCTGACCAGTCGTTGTTGGATGGCAAGGCTTACCGCCTCGGTTGCACTGTTCACATGGAGCTTGTCGTAGATGCTCTTGATATGGTTGCATACGGTAAAGTAGGAGATGCCGCTCTTAGCTGCGATCATCTTGTAGCTATGGCCATCGACAAGAAGTTTTAGGATCTTTTTTTCACGTTCGGTCAGATGGTAGTTGGTTGTTGTGGGTTCTTCCCTGAAGAACTGGAGAACCTTGATGGCAACACTGCCCGTCATTGGTGCGCCGCCCTGCAATGCCTCACGGAGTTGTTCTAGCAGCTTTTCTGGGGAAGTTGCCTTCAACAGATAGCCATTGGCCCCAGCTTTAAGGGCCTCGAAGATGTTGAGGTCACTTTCAAGCACGGTCTGTATGATGATCGGCAAGCTTGGGTAGGCCGCCTTGATGTCCCGGGTACCGGTGATACCGTTTACCTGGGGCATATCCATGTCCATCAGTACCAGGTCAGGTAAGGTGAGCTCCACCTGTTGGCATGCATTGGATGCGTTCTCAAACGTTCCGGCGCATTCCATATCTGCGCACATATCCAGTAGCATGGATAGACTATCCCTGCGGTTGGCATCATCATCAAATATGATAATTCGTTTTTTCTTCATGCGCTGTAGCGTTTTCTGTTTTCCAGTTCGGATGATATTACATCCAATTTCCAAAAATATTGATATTTGACAATCCCTATATGGCTAATATTAGCTATGCCCGGCCAGTGGAAAAATGAGGCGGATCACGGT
>SEAD01000089.1 GCA_004173355.1 Chitinophagaceae bacterium
CGCATATCCGTGCAGCGTGCCTGCAGGGTGGTACTGCTTGCCCGGTCGATTTGGTATTATGAGTCGCACCGCCGGGAAGACCGACCTTTACGACAACGCATCAAAGAGATTGCCGAAGTACGTGGGGTCCGGGTACGACATGCTCGGACGCTATCTGCGACCAGAGCGGTCCGAAAAGTCCCAAAGTGGATGAGGACCAATGGGCGCCGGTGTCGGCTTGCTTGAGTGCAAAAGCGATCTGTTGTTCGGTGAATTTTGATTTCTTCATGGCAATGTTTCTCCGTTTTTTAAGTTAAGAATATTTGCCCGATTTCTCTACTTTAGACATGTGGGGTTTTGTGGGGGGGGAGGTCAAAACAGCGAGAGACAGGAAATCCAACCAAAGAGAGTTACACTTTTAAAAATGTAGTGCTAAATGTTACTAAACCTTAAGTGATATCAAAAAGCTATTAGATGTATAAGGTAAAAATATTGTTGATTTTAATGACGTTTTGGGGACATCCAGTTGTCGCCCAACAAACCGATCATCAGCGATTAGTGTCAATAAAAGCAGAAATTACTGGGAGAGGTGTGCCTGCCGTCTGTGCAAAAATCGATACCACTGCCTACTATTTCACTAAAGCTAGTATAGTCAACCTCCAGGATAGTAGCATTGCTTTTTTCATAATGAGTTGTTCCTGGCCAATGGATGGTTTCGCGATTCAAGGTGATTCTGTAGGGGTAGAATCTTGTTTCAGGGGTTGCGACCATAACGTGCCGGAAAAAATCGTATTGGCTAAGGGCCAATCAGTTGAATTTAATTTTACAATCAAGTCATGGAAGAGATCGTCGGCTATTTCCAACCTGAGAATTGGCTTTAGATTGTATAAAACCATCGAGGATATCTGGTATTTCGAGGGAGTCGGGAAAAAAGCAAACAGATATCTCATATGGAGCAACGAGGTCAAACTTCAGGACAAACTATATACATATGAAGTGAATTGAATGATCGGTTAATTGGTACATTGTATGGCTGTCAATTATCCGAAGAACCGGTATAGACGATGCCCATCATATCATTTGGTATTGATGCTGGAAAATTAAAAAGGGAGTAGATTCCTTTGGTGTCGACACAAAGGGGCCAAGCTTTTCAGGGGTTTTTGAAAATCTATTTTGTGGGTTGGTCATGACCATGAAAAATCATGAATTTTTCAGGCGAAGGAAACCTTCAGCAAATTAAACTCACTTCAAAGAACCGATCGATTTATCACCACATCCGCACTACGTCCTGCCACTTTCAGTTTCTTTGCGAACTCCTTCGACGCATCGCCTTTGCTGGCTTGCATTAAACCTGCCAATGCCCAAGGGTTATCGCGGTTGTTCAGGAGGTCATCTTTAAAAATCTTTGTTGCCAGTCCGAATTGTTTATCGGCTATGTAAGCCGATCCAAGATAGTGCGCTGGATTCAGCATCCAGTCCCGCGGTTCGTTATAGACCATTTCTTTTTCAGTTGTTACTGCTATTTCAAAGTGGGTGATTGCTTCTTTCAGCCGACCTTCTTTTTCGAGGATCGTTCCCGCCAGCAGGCTTCTGGCTACAACAGCGCCATCGATAGCGGGGGAGAAGGGCGTAAACGGCTCCAGCAGGCTGCTATCCTTCATGAGACTATCAATCATATCCAGTTCGATCGTGGCTTCCCGCAGATGCGCGGTTTTGGCAAAGGCCATTCCCCTTCCCCAGTGGTACAGGACACCGGCATACAGCATGTTGCCGTCGGGTTTGTCTGTTTGCAGGAGCTGGTCCCATAACCCGAATCGTACCCGGACCAGTACAGGTGTCATGTAAATGTATTGCATTACATTTCCAATCGCTCCCGGGAGCGACAGGTAGTCAGTCGGGATGGACCCTGCCAGTTCTGTTGCCGCTGCGAGTGAAACGCGTGATTGACCGGCAAGCATCGCATTATTGACCAGCATATGGCGGTTATGGATGCTGTACAGGAAGTCATTTGCGATTACAGCAGGGAATAGCGATGCCAGTGTCTGGTAGCTTTTCAGCGATGACTCATTTGCTGCAATTCCATCCTCGTACCGGCCGGTGCGCAGGTAAATGTGCGAGGGCATGTGAACGGTATGGGCAAGACCAGGTGTCAGTTTTCCCAGCCGGTCTGCGCTCGCAGTTGCATTGCCTGCAAACGGCGACGCCTCCATCACATGGATATAGTAATGGTTGGCACCGGGATGGGCTGGTGTATGGGCCAGGACCTTTTCGAGCACCTCTCGAATCCCCGGTGTCCAGGGTTTGGGTTTGCCGGTATTGAACCAGAGATCCCATGGATGCAACAGCATCAGTGCATCAGCATACAGCGTAGCTATATCGGCGTCATCCGGGAATCGCAAGTATAGTAATTTCATCTGTTCCATGTACCGCCGGTTCAGCACCGATTGGCTGATGGTTGTGTCGCTGGAATACCGCGCCGACAGCGCGCTGATCAGTCCTTTTTTTGTTGCGGGTAACGAAGCGGAAAGTGTGACGGCCTTCGCAATAGCCTCAATTGCATCCGGTGCAGTGGCATAGGTCACATCATTGATATTTGGGCCAAATGCCAGCGCTTTGGCCCAGTACAGCATTGCGTTGGAAGTATCAAAACGGATCGCTTTATTGAACGAGGCAAGTGATTCGATGATATGGAAACTATAGTAGGTATTTATACCCTGGTCGAAATAAAACTGCGCACTGTCGATGGAGGAAATCGCTTTCCAGCTGTAGGTGCCTGCGCCGGGTATGGGAGGGACATCCAATTCACTGATCAGAGCCGCCGCAGCAAGCCGATCCGGGGAACAACCGGTAAAACCCGGCTGCTGTTTTGCCGGAGGCGCAGATTCTGGCTGATCCCGCGTACTGCCCAATGCCAACGCGGTGGCAGTCAGGAATGCAGCCATTGTGATGGAAAGCAGTTGAAATTTCATAATAAGGGTTTATGGCAGGTAGAAGATACGTTATTTTTAGAGCATGGTGTTCAAGGCTGGGTCCTGCAACCTGTTGTATAGAGGATGTGGTAATTTAGTACTAAATGTTCCCGCTTAACTATTAATACGAAAACCTGAGTCATGGCAAAACCAAACAAAACCACGGAAACCGCTCTCAAGGTCACCGATTTCATCAACTCATACGTCGAATCTGAGCAGAAGAAAGCCGATAGTTTTGAACTGCTGAAGTTGATGACGCAATGGTCGGGATTCGACCCCAAAATGTGGGGGCCGACGATCATCGGGTTTGGCAGTTACCATTACAAATATGCAAGTGGGCACGAGGGTGATGCGCCCATGCTTGGTTTCTCGCCCCGTAAGGCAGAGTTTTCGCTGTATGTATTTTCTCCAACACCTGAAAATGAATACCTGCTTAAAGACTTTGGGAAGTTTAAGATGGGAAAGGCTTGTATCTATGTCAGGCGACTTGCTGATATCAATGTAACTGCTCTTGAGAAAATGTGCCAGGCAACGATACAGTATCTGGAAGCCAATCATGAATGTGCCTGCAGGGCAAAGTGAATGGAACTGATATGCCAGACAAATCTGCCATACGGGCTTAAGAGCCAAGTGGATCCGGAGCACCACGGAAAGATTTTCATAAAAACAGCGGGCAGGATTAGATTCCTGCCTGCGGTTATTTTTATTAGGGTGAGGGTTAATGGTTTAAGCCTGCGGCACTGCGGAATAGGGTTGTGCAGTCTTGTCTTCGTGTTGCGCAGTCATCATCGCATCGGCGAGTGCCTTGTAAATGGTCGTCCAGGCTTCAAGCAAGACCGGATTCCACTCGTCACCCAATCCTTTTTCGAGGGTGTACAGCAATGAATTGGCTACTGCGTCATAATGCCGGTCAACCACGCCATAATGGGTGTGTCGCCTGGCCAGTTTCCCGATCTCGTCCATGATCCCGTCCAGCCGGTCAAGCCGGGAGATCACATACGTAAGCATGGTCATCAGTTTCCTGGATTGTTCGGCTACAGATGAGCGGATAAACATGGGTCGTACTTCCGGTAATACATCGAAAAGGCGAGTGTAGAATAAACTGCCAACTTCTGTCTGGTCTTTTTGGGCAACCAGCAGCCAGCTGTTTTTTACGAGGGAAATCTGTTGTGGGGTCATGGTTATTTTTTTAGTTCCTGTTTGGTTAATCGGTTGTATACAAAATTGAAATTGTCGCACATGATCACTTCGTCACGGGCCGCCTGCTCCTTTATTCCGGAGACAATACTCCTGAGCGTCTGCCCATCCCTGCCCACATATTCATAGTTGGTACCTGGTTTTTCAAGGATGTACCGTATCAGCCGCCAGGTATCTGTCCAGTTGGGACTGGTCTGCGCACTGGTGGCCGCGCGCATCATCACTGTCAGGTTTTCTTCATTCACCACATTTACGTCAGCACCGTACCTGATCAGCATGATGGCGGCATCGTTTTCTTTTGGGGTTGAACCAATCGTGGCGAACAGGATGTTGGTATATCCGTTCACGGCTTTGAGGTTCGGATCGGCGCCTGCTGCCAGCAAAAAGGATACTTCCGACAGCGGCAGGTACTGGATAGCTTCATAGAGTGCGGGGGTAACAGGTGATCCTCTTTGTACCAGCAGCCGGATGGTAACCCTGTTCATCTGGTCGTCGAAGGGGAAATTTATCGGATTGCTCCTGATCCTGACAGCAAACTGGAGGTAGTTGAGTCCGTAATAGTCGTGCACCGTAACCCCGACAGCAGTCAGGTCTGCCCCTTTGATCAATTCTTTCAGCAGGGCGGTATCATTTTTTTCAATTGCATTGGCAATGGCCAGCTGTGCAGGATTGGTATAGTACCTGCTGGCAAAAGTTTCAGACCGTTGACGGATGGCTTTCACCTTATTGGAGATGAATATTCCTGATGCCACACAGAAAGGAAGGAATGCAAAGAAACCGGCAATGACCCTGCTGAATGTACTGTCGCCGAAACGCAGTGGCAAGAATGCCAGCAGCAGCAGGACCACACTTGCGGTAGCCAGGATGATTGACCATCCGCCTTCCATATAACCAATTTTTTTACCATTGGTAACGATGAAGAAGGCCACGATCGCCACCAGGAATGCGGTGGTATTCAGACCGATGAAGATCCAGATGATTTTTGTCATGGTGTTTTGTTTCATGGTCTGTCTGCCAGTAACCGACGCAGGGTCTTAATCATGTTGTGGAATGAATCAGCATCCAGTTCTTGCAGGTCGGGTGTTTTCAGGGCCGCAATGAGTGAAGAGCTGATCCCGGGTGAATTGAAAAAGACCAGTCTTTCCGTAGCGACTGACCGGGGAAGGTCTCCCTTGCCGGATTCCAGCCGGTCGATCGCTTCGGTGATCATTTCCCGGGACCACTCTTCTTCCTCTTGCGCAGTTGCTGAATACACATCTCCAAACCCGTCCAGGTGGATGTAGATTTTCTGTCCGCCGTTCATCCGGAACAATTCTTTCGATGTGAAAGGCGGCATTGTTGAATTTTGTAGTTGGTTTAATGGTCAATGGGCGTTGATGGATGTCAGAGGGTGGCGGTCGGGGTGAGACTCATTTTTTTGAGCTGGTCGACCAATCCCTTCTTCTTATCGCTGAGGCCCTGTCGAAATACGCTGATATTTTTATCATATGCCCTGGTGCTGATAGCGAAGAGCATCAGCCCCTTTTTCCCGTTGACTGAAGTGAAAGACTTGTAACGGTAAACATTGTACTCAAAGATGCTGAGCCCGTTTCCATTTGCCCCGGGCGCGGTCATTGTAAAATCGATCGTCTGGTCATCTTTGCCGGTCACATCCCATTCCTGCCAGCTGATATTTTTGTTGGTCAGCTGCAATTCTTTCAGGGCGCGGATTTTTTCGGAAACGATCTCGCTTACGGTTCTTTCACCGATCAGCACGTCCACCAGCAGCATCGACCTGAATCGCTCCGGCTTTTCGCCTGCGGGGATGTATTCCTGTTTGTAAAACGCTTCGGACGGGTGGGATGACCAGCTGAAATGGTAGTTGATATTGTTGAAAAGGATTTGTTTTGGTAAACCGAGCAAATCCCTGCTTGCTGTTTTCTGCTGTGCATATGCCTGGCTGCTGGAAAGCATACTGAGCAAGGCTATGAGCAGATGGATAAAATATTTCATGGTTAAAAGTTTGTTTGCTGAAGTAAAAGTAACATCGTGGTGTATGTGTTTTTTGTAATGGTAGCAGGAGGCTGCCGGCGGTTAGTACGAGGTGGATCCGGACGTTTACCGGTGAATTTTTGTTGGACTACCGGGTGAATCTTCCTGTTTCCATTCATTCAGCAGGTCCTGCAATCCTTCTGTTGTGTACAGGCCAGACAACTCAAGACAATCGAGTGACTGGGTGATGGAGAGTGAAAATGCCGCAGCAGATGCCCTTGCATCCTGCTTTTCCAGTATTCCTTTCAGCAGGTTATATGTTGCGAGGAAACATTTTTTAACCGGATAACCTGCTGGCCATGCGCCGTCCTGCAATGCAATAACGGGTTCTATAAAATCGCGGAATACGGATTCGACTTCCTGCCGCGCGTTTACTTCATTGTCACGAGCAATGGCCCCGGCGGCGGTGTGTGCCCGCTCAAGGATATGCGGATCGAGGCGGAACCACGGGGAGCTGGTAGAGTTGCGCCAGGCAGGGTGGTGGCCGCCTGTGTAACGGTTCCATACCGGTATCGTCAGGTTGCAGAGATGGAATGCAAGTACCAGCTGGTGAAGGGTGTCGGGATGTCCGGGGTGAAGATCCGGCAGGCTTTCCTTGTCAGGGTACGTCGGCGGTAGCCCGGTTTCTGAAGCTTGATGGTCCCAGGGTGCAATCGGGAGTGCATGCCGTGAACGTGCACGCCGGAGGTAACTGAAGACCAGGATAAGGAGGGTAAGCAGTAGAAGGATCAGCAGACCAATATTCATGTAACCGGTATTAGCGTTTGCAAAGAGTGCAAGCTAAGCCGGGACGTTACTGTGCCGGATCGAAGGTATCCATTGGCCGGGCCGGTGTTGTGGGTGGCGGACCTGTGGAGTAAAAGGTCAGAGTCTGGGGATCAGTTTCATGAATTCCTCCTTACGCCGGCGGGCTACGTCCAGTTCGGTATTATCGGAAAGTATAACGGTACCTCCATCGCCCCGGATGTATTTTTTTACATGATTGAGATTGATGATAGAGGAGTCGTGGATGCGGTAAAACTGGTTGGCCGAAAGGATGTCTTCGTAGTCGCCAAGCGTTTTGCTGACGAGAATGGTCTCCTTGCTGAGCAGATGGAATTTCGCGTAGCGGCCATTGGCTTCCACGCGCAGGATATCACTCATTTTTATAAAACTGATACCGTCAGAGGCAGAGAGTGCGAGGGTTTTATCGAGCGGGTTCCTGTTGAGCAGGTTGTTGAACAGGTTTTCAAACTGGTGATCCGGTTTGCGGGCTGTCTGGCGGTTTTTATATTTACTTATTGCGGCGGCCAGTTCATCGCCGTCGATAGGTTTCAGCAGGTAGTCGAGTGCACTGATCCGGATTGCATTGATTGCGTACTGGTCATAGGCTGTGGTGAAAATGACCTCAAAATCGATCGGAGTTATTTTCTTCAGCATTTCAAAGCCTGTCATTTTCGGCATCTGGATATCGAGGAAGATAAGTTCAGGCCGCAGGCGCGAAATGCTGTCGATTGCATCTGTTGGATTGGAACAGGTATCGATGATCTCAATATCATCGGCATGGCGGCTGAGCATCATGGTCAGCATTTCCCGGCTGCCTGGTTCGTCTTCCACAATAATGGTTTTTATCATGCTGGGTGTTTTATTCTATGGGTATTGAAATGATGACCCGGGTGCCAAGTGCTTCACCGCCCTGATCGGTAAGATCAAGGATCCGGATGCCTGATGGGGTGTCGGGATGGGTCTTCAGCGCTGCCAGTCTTTTTTCTGCCACTTCTATTCCGATCGAACGATGTGGTTCTTCGTTGGCCGGTTTATATTCCATCGATCGTTTACGTCCGATGCCATTGTCTTCAATGGTCACTTCCATCCATCCTGACCGCTTTGCAAATCTCACCGATACATGGCCACCGTGTTCGCGGTGCATGATCCCATGCAACATGGCATTTTCCACAAATGGCTGTACGATCATGGAAGGGATCATTACGAGTGAGCCTTCGAGCGATTCGTCTGTTTCAATGGCATAGGTGAGCCGTTCGCCGAATCGCAATTGTTCGAGCTCAAGGTAAAGTCCGAGCAGCTGCAATTCCTTATCCAGTCTAACCAGTGAAGCCTGGCTGTTGTCGAGGATCGACCGGATGAGGCGGCTGAATTTGCCAAGGTATTTTTCCGCATTCACCGGTTCATTGGCGATGACGAATTTTTTTATCGAGTTGAGTGCGTTAAAGATAAAATGTGGGTTCATCTGGCTCCGGAGCGCCGCCAGCTGCACTTCTGCGAGTTGCTGGTTGATATCCGCCAGCTCGGCTTTTTGTTTCCGGAGGTGCTGGTCGGCTTCGATTGATTTTATTTTACTGGCCACAAGGGTGGCAATACTGGTGAGGTGTTGCAGGTGGTTGCGATTGAAGAAATTCCGTTCATGGTGTTCACTGTCGATCACTCCCACCAGCTGGTCATTGTAGATGATCGGTACACAGATTTCGCTCAGCCGCTGCAGGTCATCCACGCGGTAGCGGCTATCCTTTGAGGTATCCGCGATGATCATCGGTTTCTGTGTCTGCGCCACAATACCAACGATACCCTGTCCGGGGACCACATCAAAATGTTTTTCTTCCAGCTGCTGCAGTGAGCCCTTTGGTCCGTAACCCGCTTTCTGGATTAGTCGGGTATGGTCGTCGTTCCAGAGGTAGATGATGCAGTCCACCAATCCCAGGCGTGCAATGAGGTTTTTAGCAACCTCCCAGAGTACGTCGTCCACATTGTTGATGTTGAGCAGTGCGGTGGAAAAGAAATTATTGATCTGTTCGGTCTCAAACTGTGTTTTGTAGTTTTCCGCAGTCAGTTGCTGCAGTCTGGTTTTTCCTGCTTCCGCCGACCGGATGCTTGACTCCCGCCATTTCATAAACAGGTAAAGGCAAAGGCAGGCGAGTACTGCAAGGATGCTGATAAACCACCATGTCTGCCAGAAGGGCGGACGGATATGGATCGCGAGGGTGGTGACTGTATTGCCCGGTTCCCCGTTGCGGTTGATGCCGCGTACGCGGAACTGGTATTTTCCCGGGGGCAGTTTGTTATAATGCGCGGCCTGTTCAGGTCCCGCATGTACCCAGCCGGGATCAATTCCTTCCAGCTGGTAGCTGTATTTGGGTTCGGCATTTCCTCCGTAAGACAGTGCGGAGAAGTCGATGGAGAGACTATTGTCCGTGTAGGGAAGTATAACTGGTTTGCCTTCGGAAATCGCACTGTCGATAAAGACTGATTGCCCGAATACCCTGAAACCTGTGATGGTGACATGTCCCGCAACCGGCTGCGCAGGAAGGTGTGCCGGGTCAAAAATGAGCATGCTGTTGACGGCGCCAATAAGCAGGCGTCCATCCTTCATGTTGAGGAATGGATGGTTGAACCGGTTATCGAGTACCCCGTCTGATTCACCGTAATTGGTGATGCTGCCGGAACGAAGATCGATGCGGCTTAGTCCCCCGGCGAATGCTGCCCAGATATTATGTCTGGTATCGAGTGTGATCGCTTCCACGAGATTGTTGGGCAGGCCATCCTTACTGAGTATACTGGTAAATTTTTTGTGACGGAGATCCAGGATATTTATCCCGCCGAGAGTGGCCATCACGAGGGTGTCCTTGTTATAGGATACGATGCCGATGATATCATTGCTGCTGATCGAATTCGGATTGCTGTCATCGATCATGAATGATTGTTCAAAACGCCCCGTTCGTTTGTTAAAAAGTTGCAACCCGCTGCCCACGGTGCCTATCCAGATACTATCCCCTGCCGGCATCATACACATGACGCGGCGCGTGGGACCCGGCGTGGCCCCGGCAAACTGATTGTAGCGGGTGATTTTTTTTGTCTGGCCGTCGATCTTCAGCAGGCCTTTATAATTATGCGCGATCCATACATCGCCATTGCCGTCCTGCCGGATTTCATTCATTGCCCCGCGGAAAAGGCTGTCCTTCCACAGTGTTGTTTTACCTGAACCCGGATCAACCTGTAAAATGTTTCCCGCCTGGTTGGGTGCCCAGATGATTCCCTGTTTGTCCTGGAAGATTGACCAGAGCTGGTTTTCGTCGTACAGGTCATTCTTCGGTCCTTTCCACAGGTAGTGGTTTTTCAGTTTCATGTTCCTGTCAAACCGTTTGATGCCACCTCCCGCAAAATAGTAGGCCACATACAGGTCCCCGTCGCGAGCTTCAATGGCGCTGCTTACCTGGGTTTCGGCCAGGGGTTTATCCGGCAGCCCAAGTGTAAGGAATGGTGGCGGATCAAGTTTGAAAATATTGAGTCCTTTATCGGAGGCCAGCCAGATGTTCTTTTCCCTGTCTTCATGCAGGGTGATGCCACCCCATGTATTCTGTGAAATATGCAGACCCGAGGGGCGACCGTTATCTGCCTCTATCGTGGTAAACGAACTGTCCCGGTAATTATACAGGGCGAATCCGCGTGACAGCAGCGGTATCAGCAGGCTGCCCCCACTCGTGAGGAATGGGCCCCCGATGAATTCTTTCCGGATATTCTGTTCGCCGGAGCCGGCGAGTGCCCTGCCCTCGAAATAATAGGTGCGTGGTGGTTGATTGTCGAGCCGGAAGCGGTGCAGCAGCTGGTTGAAGCCGGTGCTGACCCATACAAATCCCTTTTTATCAAAACAAACCGATGCAACCGGATAGGATACTGCAAGAAGGGAAAGCTGACGGGGATTGCGGGAGCGGTCAAATACCTGCCGGGTCTGTATTTCAAGCATCCTTAACCCGTCAGTGCAGGAGAACCAGAGATTTCCCTGCGGGTCTGCGTTGATAGCACTAGGCCGCACGGTGGACGGTATTCCCAGCAGCTGGTTGGCCGGGTCAAATGATTTTGCTTTTTCGTTGTACAGGTAGACCCCGTCGTATGCGGCGATCCAGATGCGGCCAAGTTTGTCTTCGACGAATTGCCAGATCCCGGTGATCGGCTGCCGTCCCCTGGCGAGGTGCCTGTTGAAATTATAGAACCTGCCGGTTGACGCTTCCATCATGCTGGCCCCTGCTACCGATGACCCGATCCAGAGCCGTTTCCGGCTGTCTTCAAAAATAGTATTGATCCAGTCACTTTGCAGTGCGCTGCTGTCGTGCACATCAGCGAGGTAGGTGACGAACCGTTTCCCATCGTACCGCTGCAATCCGGTTTGTGTACCGATCCAGATATACCCTTTGGAGTCCTGGATAGCAGTAGATACCTGGTTACTTACCAGCCCGTCGGCCGTGGTGATGTGTTTGAACAGGTAGTTGTTTCCGGGCTGCTGGGCAAAGGTTTGGAACGGTGTAAAAAGAAAGACTGCCAGGATGCCTGTGATCAGCCCTCTGGTAAAGACGTGGCGGTATATAAGGTTCTGGCCGATGGGGAAAGATACTGCATCCCGGCAGTTTACTTTAAACCGGGGCGGGTTTTGTAGCCTGCGGGTGGAATCAGGTAGTAGCCGGGGCCAGAAGGTTGAGCTTTCGTTGTTTCCCGAACTGGTATATGGAACCGGTTACGAACAATACCAGGATCACCAACAGTACTTTGCCGATTAGCGGGTCGCTGATATCTTTTGCCAGCGGGTGGCCCACCGGGAAACGTGTGAGGGTTTCGTTCACTGTGGGCAGCATGGAGAGGAAAAAACTGAAGGAGAGAAAAAAGTTTTCAAAATACCTCGCCTTCCCCGCTTTTTTAACCCGCAAATGGAGCAACCATGCTGCGCCCACAAGCACTACGATCAGTAAGGACAACATATGGCCGGGGTTGAAGCCACCATGTTTTGAGATCCCGAGGGCAGTGAAGGAAGTGATAAGTGTGGTGAAAAGATAGGTTTTGCCGGAGATGGTACCGGGATCGATTTTTCCGTTCCGTATAAAACCGGTCAGTGCTGCCACAATCGCAATTACCCCGATAACCGTATGAAAGATGCCGAGATTTGAAAGTCCCATGAAGTATTGATTAAAGATTGGGTTTACCGCCCCTGGCAGGTAGCACACCAGGGGCAGCTGCCCTTGTAATAGAATGTTATTTATCGGATGGATCCGTTAAGCCAGGATTGAGTCGGAACTGATGGGGATGTTCAGCACTTTGGATACAAGGCAATTCTTTTCCGCTGATTTTGTGACAGCTTCGAATTCTTCCGTTGTGAGACCCGGTACCTTTCCGGTGATCGAAAGGTGGATCGCGCTGATTGCCGGGCCTTCCATGGTCAGTGTAGCCTGGGTATCGAGTGACTCAGGGTTCAGGCCTTTTTCAGTCAGGGCAAGGCTTACCGCCATAGTAAAACATCCCGCGTGGGCGGCTGCCAGTAATTCTTCCGGGTTTGTTCCTTTTTCTTCGCCGGTGAAACGGGTCTTGAAGCTATAGTTTGTTTTGTCGAGGATTCCGCTCTGGGTGCTTAATTCACCTTTTCCTTCTTTTATGGTTCCCACCCAGTGTGCTGTTGCTGTACGTTTCATGTTTGTTGTTTTTTTGTTGATGTCGTGATTGACGATACAAAGCTGCGATTCTTTGCCAGCAAGGGTTTTGTGAATTAGTCCAGTTATTTGTCTATTTGGTTCAATGCGGCGGTAAAGGCGACTGACGGTGGCGGGGAATACGGAATTTGCGGGACAGTGCACCCTGGATTGTATTTTTACAGCGGGGCGGCAGGTGCTGGTTCCTTTCTTTTTTTAAAAACATCCGGTTATGGTAACAGACTATAAAAAGATTGATTTATTTGGCAAGACCCTGTTGCAGAAACTGGAGGTGAAATCCCCGTATGAATTTGAGTTTCCGGTATCGGATTATGCCTGTTTCATTTTTTCACTCGAGGGTGAGATTGATTTCAGGATGGACGAGGATGGATTCCGGCTGCCACACAACTATTCCCTTTTATTGAACTGTATGAATAAAGGGAAGCGGCTGGCCAGTGCTGACCCCGCCGGTAAGAATGAAATTGTAGTGATCAGTTTCCATCCGGATGTCCTGAAAAAGATCTACGACAGGGAAGTGCCGTTGCTGCTGCAGAAGCCCGTTAAGCAGGTCAGCAACCAGTCAGCCGAGCGGATCGATAATGATTTCCTTATAAAAAAATATATCGAGGGATTGCTGTTTTATTTTGAGAATCCTTCGCTCGTGAGCGAGGAGATGCTGATCCTGAAGTTGAAGGAAATTCTGCTGTTGCTTTCGCAGACAAAAAACGCGGAGACAATCCAGGTGATCCTGTCGCAGTTATTTTCACCGCTCACTTATACATTCAGGGAGGTGATCGAGGCCAATCTTTTTGAGCAATTAAGTGTGGAAGACCTGGCAAAAAAAACCAACCTCAGTGTTTCTTCATTCAAACGCGAGTTTGCCAAACTGTACAACGAAAGTCCCGCGAAATATATCCGGACCCGGCGGCTGGAGAAAGCTGCGGAGCTGTTGCGTGCCACGGACCAGCGGATCACGGATATTGCGCTGGACTGCGGGTTCAACGACCTGGCAAACTTCACAAAGAGTTTCCACGAGGAGTACGGGATCACCCCGACGAATTACCGGTCACAGGCTCGCACTTGATAACAAAATACCCCGGCAGTAATTCACTGCCGGGGTATGGATCTTAAATAGGTTGATCAGCTTACTACTGGTAATGAACCTCCGTCAATGGCATAAATGGAACCGGTGAGGTAACCTGCTGCCGGTGATACGAGGTAATGCACGAGGGACGCCACTTCTGACGGTTCCGCCATACGGCCCATTGGAATCCCGCCGGTCTGCATAAGCAGTTGCGCCAGCGCTTCGTCTTCAGGGATGTTTTGTGCGGTCGCGTAGTCCACGATAAATTTCTCCATTGGTGGCGTTTTTGTTGCCCCCGGTGCCACGGTCAGTACACGTACACCTTTGCCGGCGAGTTCTGTTGCGAGGGCTTTGCTGTAGCTGTTGAGTGCCGCCTTTGAAACGGCATAGGCCATGTTCAGGTTCCACAGCGCCTGCCGTCCTGCCACCGATGAGATGTGGATGATGACGCCGCGTTTTTCGATGATTCCCGGGAGGAGTGCCCTGTCGATCCTTATTGCTGAAATGAGGTTGAGCTGGAGTTCACTTTCCCAGTGCTGGTCGGTCAGTGTACTGTGTCCGCCTCCTGGTGTGGTGAGACCACCGGCATTATTGACAAGGATATCGAGGCCACCATAGGTGCCGTTGATTTCGTTTGTAAGTGCGCTGACATCCTGCGGACTTGTCAGGTCAGCCGCAATGAAATGGTGAGCCGGGTTGCCATCCGTGGGTTTCGACCTTGCCGATACAATGACCGTTGCGCCTGCGGATGAAAGTTCTTCTGCGATTGCTTTGCCGATTCCTTTTGTGCCACCTGTTACCAATGCAATCCTGCCGGTAAGGTCTGTGTTGAAATGTGACCCTGTTGCCATGTTGTTTGTTTTAGTAATTCTGTAATGATTGTTTCAAAAAGAAACCTGATAACGTCCATTCTGTAGTGTTTGTTCCAGAATTAGGCAAAAAATTTTATTTCGTGATTTGTTTGATAAAGTACTGTCCCATTTTCCTGATTTTGACGGGGTCTTTGTGGAGTATGTAGGACTCGTACCATCCGGTCCAGGTGCTGTTGAAATAGTCCGCCAGGAGTTCCGGGTCATTGTCCGCGGGAATATCCCCTTCCTCCATCGCCTTCCGTATAAGACCGGCGAGGAACCGGTCAGCATTATCACTGTCTGCCTTCAATACCTGTTTCACCCTTTTGTCAACGTTGCCCACTTCAAAGGCCGACTTCACAGCCATACAGCCTTTGTCCCCGTCTGCGATCACATTTATCGCGTCATTCACATAATCCACCAGGATCCGGAACGCAGATTTTTTTGACAGTAACCTTCGTTGCTGGTCCTCCTTCCGCTGGTCGGAGTAGAGCTTGATCGCACGCAGGTACAGCTCGTTTTTATCGCCGATGGTGTTGTAGAGACTGCTGGCATTAATATTCATGGCCTCCGTCAGGTCACGAAGGGATGTGCCGTTGTAGCCCTTCACCCAAAAAACCTCCATGGCTTTCTGAATGGCGTCTGCTTCATTAAATTCAACGGTTCTTGCCATGATGAGATTGCAAACTTAGTAAAAATTCTGAAACGGTCGATACAGATACGGATTTTTAACAAACCTGGTTCAGGGATTTTTGCTGGCCGGCATCCAGCCATTTTATTTGCTGATGGAATACTAATTTAGTGTCTTCGTGTCATTACCATAACCTCCAGCAATGCCCGTAAAGAGACTTGTTTACCTGATCACTTTTTTTATTGTTACCGGTCTTTCCGCGCAGCAGGGTGCCCCACGCATCGTCAATATCGTGAACTTCATCCGGGCGGTGGAGCCGCGCGATGCGGCTATTACGCGGGATGTGCTGTACCAGACGGTGGTGGAGCAGATCGCGCTGATGAACCAGTACGGGCTGGGTGGCAGCTTCCTGTTGCAATACGATGCGCTTATCGATCCGCGTTACCAGCAATTGCTGAAGGCACTTCCACGGGATCGCTTTGAAATAGGCGCCTGGTGGGAACTCCCGCAGCCACTGGTTGAAAAAGCGGGGCTGAAATGGCGTGGTCGTTATCCGTGGGACTGGCATGCAGACGTGGGTTTTTCCACGGGTTATACCCCTGCAGAGCGGGAAAAGCTGATCGATGTTTATATGGCTGATTTCAAAGCGGCATTCGGGTATTACCCCGAGTCGGTGGCGTCGTGGTTTATCGATGCGCACAGCCTGAATTATATGTATTCAAAGTACCATATCGTGGCATCGGCGAATTGCAAAGACCAGTATGGCACCGATGGTTACACGCTTTGGGGAGGTTACTGGAACCAGGCATACTATCCAAGTAAAAAGAATGCCTATATGCCGGCACAGTATGCTGCCAGCCAGATACCGGTGCCCATCTTCCGTATGCTGGGCAGCGATCCCGTGCGTCAGTATGATACGGGTCTTGAACACGCGCGTCAGGGTGTGATCACCCTTGAACCGGTGTATCCCGAAGCGGGTGGTGATTCCACCTGGATCCACTGGTTTCTCCGGGAACTCGACAAAGGGGCGTCCATGGCTTTTGCCTATACACAGGCAGGGCAGGAGAACTCCTTTACCTGGGCGGCGATGGAGAAGGGGCTGCGGATCCAGTTTCCGCTGATCCGCAAGATGCGGGACGAGGGCAAATTGCGGGTTGAAACACTGGCGGCTTCCGGCAAATGGTTTCGCAGGAATTTCAAAGTAACACCGCCGACATCCGTGACGGTTGACCATGACCTGCCGGGCAGCGACAAACAAACTGCCTGGTTCAACAGCCGCTATTACCGGGTCAATTTATTATGGCAAAATAAAACATTACGCTTCCGCGATATCCACCTGTTTGATGAGCGCCTCGAATCGGAGTATGAAAAAAAGCCAGTGACGTCCAATGAATGTGTGTTTATGACCCTGCCATTGGTTGATGGCTACCTCTGGAGTACCCGGGATTTTTTAGCAGGCCTGCGATTGAAAGGAGTCGTGGATGGAAAGATAACGGAGCTGACCGGTGCCGTGCCGGTGATCTCGGACAAAACCAAAGGGCTGCTTACCGTTGACTGGCCGCTGGAAAATGTAAAAGGCAAACTGAAAATGGTTTTTTCCGAAGACCGGTTATTCATTTCACTGGAAGGGAACCCAACGCTGAAATGGTTCTGGGAGTTTGAAGCCGCACCGGGCAAACAACTGCCATTCGTTTCTGTGGAGGCAAAGAAGATCACCGCGAAATCAGACAACCTGGCTTATACCGTGGTGGCTGAGAAAGGTGGGTTTGCCCCGCTTGAAAAAGGGAATGGTTTCAGTATGTACCCGGTCGCACACCGCATTTCGATCGACTTTTCAAAAAGATAATCAGGCTTCGATATCCATTTTACGGAGTAGCCCATCTTCGAGGGTATATATATGTTTTACCAAACCATCAAACAGGACTGTCCCTTCGAGGTCTTTTACTTTCTGGTCGACCGTTACCTCCAGTGAGCCATCGAGCCGCTCAACAATGGTGACGGGTTCCACATGCGGGTTAATTTCAGACCATTGCCTGGTCCAGTAATCACGGATACCGGCATGGCCACTTACATAACCACCCTCAAAAGCCTTTGGCCATTCCACATCTGCATGCATGGTACTGAGTGCTGAATCAATATCGCGGGAGTTGAATGCTTTGTATGCCGTGCGGATCAGGTTTTCATATTGCGTATCCATTCTGTTATTTTTTTTAAAGTTACCGTGAACAACCGGTCTTTTGCACATAATTTGCAAGGGTAACCATCCCGCTAAAACCAGCCAATGTTTATTTACTACCAGATCCGGAACCATCATTACAGGACCGAAGCCGTGCCTGCTGTCACCTGTCCGCTTTGCAACCACCGCGGGCGGATGCAAATGAGTATCCTCCAGAAATATACCTGGCTGGCCGGTCCGATGGCGCCATCCGCCAAATATGCAATCGCCTGGTGTGAAAACTGTAACCAGTATATACCCCGGGTGAAATGGACGGATGAGATGGACACAACCTATGTGCAATTAAAACAGGGTCTCCGGACCCCGGCGCGTCTTTACCGCGGTCTATGGGTATTGCCACTCCTGCTTGTCTTACTGGTAGGGGGTATCCTCGCAGCTATTTCAATCAGCTCGGGCAACAGCAGGGCGAACCAGGCTTTTGTGCTGGATGCCACATTGCATCCGAAACCGGGTGATATTTTCCAGGTGACGCATTCGGCTGGACAGGAAAACTTTTACACCTGGTATAAAGTCAGCAGGATTACTGCGGATAGTGTGTATATGCAGGAAGCAAAAGAACATGCCGTTGAATTGAACGACCTGGATGATATACCTGCAACAGCTTCGGACTTCCAATCATCGGAGAAATCATTTTCCCTTGCAGAAACCCGTTCGCTGGATGGAATGTTTGCGAAGGATGAAAACGGGCAGCGGGCTTTTGATCTTGTATTCGGTGTATGGCGGGATGGTAAACTGCATAAAAAATATTAAGCATGGCATTTGAAGAACACAAAAACCGGAAGTTCCAGTATGGAAACCCATACGCTGATTACGAGTATGTAAACAAGAACAGCCGGAAAACGGGCCCGGGCCTTATCCTGGCATTGCTTTTCGGGATTGTGGTGCTGGGTTTTGCAGTCTGGCGATGGATCGCAATCGATACCGCCGAAGCGTCGGGTGAAACCATCTCAATGACTTCGCTGGAATGGGGATTGTATAAGATCGGGGGCAAATGGGCTCCTACCGGTTTGTTTGCCGTGCTGGGCGTGTTTATCATTTACGGGGGAATCCGCAATTTCCGGCGACTGGAAAAGATAAGGCAGTCCTGAAGATCGACGGGTCAGCGATCCTCCGCATGGACTTTCTGCCGGTAGTCACCCGGCGACAATCCTGTCTTGCTTTTAAAGAACGTCACAAAATAACTCGCCGACTCAAAATTCAGTTCGTAGGTAATTTCCTTCACCGGCATATTGGTGCTGGTTAATAATTCCTTTGCCTTCTGCAGTTTGATTTCAAGCTGGTATTGCGCGGGTGAAAATCCGGTGTATTGTTTAAACACCCGCCTGAACCAGGAATAGCTGATGTTCAGTTCAGCGGCGATCTCTTCAAGACTCAGTCCCAGCTGCTGC
>SEAD01000090.1 GCA_004173355.1 Chitinophagaceae bacterium
ATGCCGAAGGATCGTGTGGAAGCGGCGATCAAACGCGCACAGGGTAAGGAGCTGATCAACTACGATGAGGTGTTGTATGAAGGATACGGCCCGGCCGGTGTGGCGGTGCTGGTGGAAACGGCGACCGATAACCACGTCCGGACGGTGGCTAATGTGAAATCTATTTTCAATAAAGGTGGCGGCACCATGGGAAACAGTGGCAGTGTGTCGTTCCAGTTCAAGAAGATGGGTGTGTTCAAACTGAAACCTGAGGGATTGAGTGCCGATGACCTGGAACTCGAGCTGATCGATTTTGGCCTGGAAGAACTGGGGGAAAGTACCGCAGAGAATGGGGACGAGATCCTGGTGATCAGGGTGGGCTTTACTGATTTCGGGAACATGCAGAAGGCGCTGGAGGATAAAGGGATTCACCCGCTGAGTTCCGAACTGGAATGGATTCCTTCCGTGACAGTACCTGTGACCGATGAGCAGGCCGATGAAGTGAGTAAACTGATCGAGAAGCTTGAGCAGGACGAAGACGTACAGAAGGTGTTCCATAATATGGGACATTAACAATAACAAGGCGGTCTGACCGCCTTTTTTTATGCCCGGGCGTTGCACCGATTTGATCGCCCGGCTCATTATCCTAACTTTGTAACATGCATACGCATCCTATTGTGCTTTTTGATGGAGTATGCAATTACTGCAACTCGATGGTGAACTATGCGATCCGTCATGACCCGAAGGGCAAGCTGCGCTTTGCACCGTTGCAGAGCAGCACCGCCTCGCGTGTACGCAGCCAGTTGGGTATTCCCGATAAGATTGATAGCGTGATACTGGTGGTAGGGAAGAAGTATTATACCTATTCCGATGCTGCAGTCAGGATCGCCCGGTACCTGAGTTTCCCGGCGGGTATTGCGCGGGTGTTGTGGCTTGTACCAAAGTTTATTCGCCAACCGATTTATAAATGGGTGGCGAGAAACAGGTATAACTGGTTTGGAAAAAAGGAGAGCTGTATGGTGCCGAGTGCTGAGGTGAGGGAGAGGTTTTTGGGGTGATGGAATGTTGGCTTAATTGTCTAAGCCAAAACATACCAAGCATTGAAAGAAAAGTTATTACACTGCCGAGTACGGGGGGGGGGATTTTGCAACATCACTAATTTACATATCGCACTATAGAATCAGGAAACTCTTTGTTAAAAAAAATCTGTTTTGCTTGTGAGTTAATAACTCGGCAATAATTGATCTGTTAAATGTTTGAAATCTGACCTGACAAACGCTCACAGCTTTTTTATTGATCCTTTGAAAGGATTGTAAAGCCGTCTTTCTTCAATAAAGAAATTAGTCAAAATCCCATCAAATAATATAGAAGCGTCTCTCTTTGTGCGAAGGCGGGATAGCACTGAAATTTCTACCTGACCAACACCGGGAATTTGCGTTAAAAGATTTTGCAGTAAATTAATTGAATCTTCAGGGTCGGACACCTGCTTCTTAACAATATACAAGGTGTTAATCCCATCAAATAACGATTGTGATTCTTTAGCACGTAGTTCCGAACCCTCTTCCGATAACACATTCTCCAATTTACTAAAGTAGATATTGGGGGGTTCGAACACTATCGGTTTTTTAATGACTATCGATACAATGACTACCCCTTGCTCTGAAGTAAATCTTAACCGAGTGTACTCTGGACCATGGATAATCGTATCCGACTTCGAGAACAAGTTCGTCTTATACTTCAGCTGATCATTTTTGTATCTTGCCCACGAAACAAGTACTGAATTGCCTCCATTAAAATATGCCCAGTTCCCGACTCGTACCTCATCGGTATATTTGCCTAACTCCATTGGCTTAATGTCGCCTGAATTCGCCATATACGAGCTTAAGTCAATTTCACTTTCAAGCGTATCTAGAGTAATGTACTTATAAGTTGAATTTTGATACTGAAATTCCCTGGGTTTATCATTGCACGAAAAAGCTGCCAGAAAAATCCCTAGCAACAAAAAGAAGCAAGGCCTTTGTCGTGCTCTCATAATTTCGAAGATATTTGTGCGGAACCTGAAACAGAGTAAGTTGTAGGTCCAACTTTGGCCTTCAACTCAATACCCCCACTAAGATCAATTGTCGTGCCCTTTGAATCCTTTGTCACGCCGATTCCAACAGGGATAGAAATTTTATCAAACAAATTTGCTTTAATTTCGAATTTCTTAGAAGAACTTCCACCACCAGACGTGCTGCTAATACTATAATCCAACGGAATCGCACCTTTACTTGTGGACAATGTCGCAGTTTGTTCTGAGACAAATCCGTTTTTGGTATCTAGACTTGTAGTATTTTGAAAAGTGATGGGTCCTGCGCCGGACTCGAGGGTCAAACCCGTCGCCACTTGAACTCCTCCGCCAAAGTTAATTGGACTGGCTAATCCATCATCTGAATTTGTCCTTGACAAACTGCCCATCCATTCCGTAATAGAAAAGTCCATTGTTACATTTGCAGAGTAAGCCTTAAATGAATTTAAATTGCCTGCAGAGGTTTGACCCAATTCTTGCTCTTCTTTATACGTAACTGAGGACGAAAAAGACAACCTATCAAGAAGCCGAAATGGAGTTTTTGCAATTTCAGAAAATCCTTCCGCTAAGTACGATTGGACAGGGCGTGCAGGTTCTAACCCATCTAAATCAATTGCATTGGGAACCTCATTTCCGGCAAATTGATAGGGCGTGTAGTAAACGTAGTCACTCGCCAAGCGATCAACGCAGAAGAAACGACCTATCTGGTTATCGTAAAACCGATTCTTATAGTCGTACCACTCCAGTCATGAACCATCAGAAAACTCCTCCCGCTGTTCCTCATAACCATTATACTTCTTCTTATTTTCAGCCCCTCCGAACGCCAGTGCTTTCGAGGATATCCCTGCCATGGTAAGTCCAAACGGATAATATTAACCTTGCTGGTTTGACTATGTCTAATTTTCGAAAAATGTATTTTTCAACGAATTGAAAAAATCGGCATCTGATGGATACAGCCCTGCTAGTCTATCAGCCTCATTTTGAATTTCCAATTTCGGATATATTTTGCTTGTTAGAAAAAAGAGATCGTAATAAGCTTGCTGGTCAACCTTTTTCTTGTCAGGTGACAACTTAATAAATTTTTCAAGTAACTGTACAGCGGATTTTATTTGCATTCTATAGCCAACACTATCACCCCTTGCTGCCGATTTATAGCCGTTGAGCATTGACAGATACATTTCCTTTGTGTATGGTTTAAGAAAGACATTGGATTCGAGTGAATCGACAAACTGTGACGCTTTTGAAAAATCTTTCAATAAAATGAGAATTCCAATTTTCTGTTCAATAGCAGCGGCCTTAAAATTATCACACTGGATAGCGTTATTAAAGTATATCAAAGAAGAATCCAAATGTCGTTCTTGTTTTGATTGATAGTACAAATTCAACTGTCTCGAGCCCTCTTTAAAAAATGATTTGCAATCAGCAGAATCGGGTTCGCAAGCACTAAAAAATAGGCTCAGCATCAAGAAGATCAGATGATACATTTTGGATATATTTGAAAGTTTACTTTTGATCAAACTGCGGAAAATTGTGTGTATAAGAAATCGGCCTTAGATAAAGTCCGTGATACACGACTGGAGTCGCCCCCTCGCCTGACACTCGCAAAAAGTTGCCAGTCACTTTTATTGTAGGTATTGACATTTTTGGATTAACATCAACGGCCGCGACTTTAAAATATCCCGACGTGACTGTTTTATTTGGATCACTAAATTGCAGACCTGGAGATTCCTTTGTTGCCATTGTAGTGGAATAGTCCTTCCCATTAACGGTAGCGGTTGCAGTACCCGTGGCAGCTAGTTGTTCTCCTGACGAAGAAGTTGTGGTTGTGGTCAAACTAAACCCAACTCCAGTGAATTCTTTAGTTACTTCATTTGTCTGTGGATTTAACGTTGTAGCAACTTCCCGCACGACGTCCATTGTGGTACTTGATTGCACCCTTACCATATGTGAAACAGCGTAACTCGCTGGTCCTTCACTTTCAGCATCTGCTGTAATTGATCCAAGTTGATCCGTTTTTGCTGTTCGGGAGGGGACTTGTATACCTAAATCCTTCAAAATATCCCCATCATTTGCGCCAACATAGCTATAATCGGTAGGAGTTTGTGCAGCAGATTGAACCTCGTTATGCCATTCGTACTTTATTTATATTTATTCTCCTCCCCTCCGAAAGCCAGTGTGCTGAGATGAGGGAGAGGTTTTTTGGGGTGATGAGTTCGTCCAATTAAGCTGCCCCTGTTATTCAGATTTTTTTGAGTCGAACCATTTCTTCCAATTTATCAAATCAACTCTTGTAAACTCACGCCATCCAACGTAATCTCCATCAGGATGAGCCATAATGCCTGACACTCGTTCCATGTACCGTACCGACTTCTTAGTGAGTAATGATTTGTCGTATATTGAAACAAGAGAAATGGAGTCCAGAATTCGGTAATGAAAATAAAAGGAATCGTTCTGTACAATTTTTGCCGCATTTCCGGACTTGGTTGATGCATAGCTTTCTGAAACGAAAAAACAGGAAAGCAAAAACACAACGCAAAAGATTTTGAATCTCATATTTTAAATATTTTTCGGTGTTCTCATCATTGCAGCGGTTAAATTGATGTCGCATTGGTACCATAATAGTTACCCGGATAACAAATACAGCACATCACGGTAGCTCGAACTCCCCTTTCATATAAAAAACACAACTTCCCGCCATAATTACCCGGCCTTCCAACTTTTCAACCTGTAGCACCCCACCCCTTTTCGAAAGTTGCTTTGCCTTCATCTTCGCAAGTCCGAGCTTTTCACTCCAGAATGGAATGAGTTGTGAGTGGGCCGAACCCGTAACAGGATCTTCGTCCACCCCATATGTCGGCGCAAAGAACCGGGATACAAAATCCGCAGTACTGCCTTTGGCAGTGAGGATGATTTTCTCGCCTGTCTTTTTGATCAGTCCAAAGTCAGGTCTTGCATCTGCAACTTCCTGCTCGGAAGCGACTTCAACGAGCAGGTCGCGACCTTTGTACACTCCAATAATTTTATGGATGCCCAGTGCTTCTTCCAGACCGGCGGGATACTCATTTACAAGCTGCACCGGAATAACGGGAAAGTCCATTGAGATAAGTGCGCCCTGACGGGTAATCACCAGCGGACCGCTCATTGAAGAAAACACAATCTTAGGTTTATCATACCCAAGTATATTAAACAGGACAAATGCACTGGCAAGCGTAGCATGTCCGCACAGATTGATTTCTTTCTCGGGGGTAAACCAGCGTATGTCGAAGTCAGCGTCAGCATTTGCAGAAGGAACAAAAAAAACAGTCTCAGCAAGATTGTTTTCCATAGCAAGGTCCTGCATGGTGGACTCATCCAGCCATTCAGTCAACGGCACCACAGCAGCGGGATTACCGCTGAATAGCCTCTCCGCAAACGCGTCTATCTGGTATATAGTAAATTTCATGGCTATTCCGCCATCATTTCCCTGATAGCAGTCTCTATCTCTTCTGTATTCGGTTTACTGAAATAATCACCATCACTGCCATAGGCCGGACGATGGGCCTTACCGGTGATCGTCCTTGGAGCCACGTCCAGATGACGATAGCCACCCTGTTCTTCCATCACTTTATTGAACATATAAGCCGCCGCACCACCGGGTACATCTTCGTCGATAAAAATAATCCGGTTGGTCTTTTTCAGTGACTCCAGTATCAGGTGGTTGATATCAAATGGAAGTAAGGTCTGCACATCGATGATCTCGCAACTGATGCCGTCTTTTTCCAGGCTGGTCACCGCTTCGCGGATGATCCGTAACGTAGAGCCATAAGAAACAATCGTCACATCCGTTCCTTCCCGGATCACTTCCGGAATGCCAAGCGGGACGGACATTTCCAGGAGGTTGGAAGGCAATTTTTCCTTCAGGCGATACCCGTTCAGGCACTCGATCACAATAGCAGGATCATTTCCCTGCAACAATGTATTGTACATCCCCGCAGCCTGCACCATGTCCCGGGGAACACATACATACATACCACGAAGTGAATTGATAATCATTCCCATCGGCGAACCACTATGCCAGATGCCCTCGAGGCGATGGCCACGGGTACGCACGATCAGCGGACAGCTCTGCTGCCCATAGGTACGGTAATGCAGCGAAGACACATCATCACTCAGCGGCTGCAAACCATACAGGAGATAATCGAGGTACTGGATCTCGGCAATGGGACGAAGCCCCCTTAATGCCAGACCAATCCCCTGACCCATGATGGTCACTTCACGGATGCCCGTATCAAAAATCCGGCTGCTGCCGTATTTGGCCTGCAAGCCTGTGAAGCCCTGATTCACATCCCCGATCTGTCCCAGGTCCTCGCCAAAGGCCACCACTTTCGGGTTGCCGCTGAACAATGCATCGAAGTATTTATTGAGCACTTCGTAACCATTGATCTGCACGGAATCCGCGCCAAATGCGGGTTTCACAGGAGTCACCTTGAGTGCACTCTTTGGCCCCTCATTATAAAGAAGTGAATTATATAATTGGGTATTGGCCTTAAACAGTTCGTCGTAGTAGTCTTTTACCCAGAATCCTGCATCTGATTTCCCTGCCAGCACAATGGCATCATACAGGCTTTTCAGGATGTCGCGGCGAAGGGGTTCGCGGTTTGACACCAATGAACTGCTGATGCGCTTGAGCAACTGCTCTTTCTCCGGCATCGCAGCGGCCAGGGCAGTGATCAGTTCGGAAGCTCGAGTGACCTGTGCCTTGATAGGTGTCAGGTAATTATGCCAGGCAATATCTTTTTCTGCCTTTACATGATCCTTGGCCTGGCGTTCCACCTGGTCAAGCTCCTCTTCATCGCTCAATGCATTTTCCAGCACCCACTCCCGCATTTTGCGAAGCGCATCCCATTCTTTTTCCCACGCAAGCCGCTCGGAACTCTTGTATCGCTCGTGGCTGCCGGAAGTGGAATGGCCCTGGGGCTGCGTGATCTCTTCTACATGGAAGAGCACCGGGATATGTTGTTCACGGGCAAGACGCAGCCCTTCATCGAAGGCTTCGCACATACCGGCATAATCCCACCCTTTTACCTTATATATATTGAATCCATTGGTTCCTTCTTCCTTACGGAATCCGCTGAGCGCATCGGATATGGAACCCTTGGTAGTCTGGAACTCTTTTGGAACAGAAATCCCGTAGCCATCATCCCATACAAATACCGCAAGCGGCACCTGTAATACACCGGCTGCATTCATGGTTTCCCAGAAATGGCCTTCGGAAGTAGATGCATCCCCGATGGTACAGAAACAGACTTCATTGCCATCAACGGACAGGTGTTCAAGGGATTTCAGTTCGTCCACTTCCCGGAAAAGTTTGGAGGCAAATGCCAATCCAAGCGACCGCGGCACCTGCGAAGCCGTGGGAGCCATATCACTCGCGGTGTTGCGGCGATTGGCAAGATCCAGCCAGTTGCCCTCCGCATCCGTATTGGGGGTGCAGAAATGTGACACCATCTGGCGCCCGGCATTATTGGGGTCGTTTTTTATATCTGGATCAGCATAAAGCTGGGAAAAGAACTGCGATACGGAGGTCTGGCCGATGGCGAAATGGAAAGTCTGGTCGCGGTAATAGCCGCTCCGGAAATCACCCGGCTGGAAAAATTTGGCCATGGCTACCTGCGCCACCTCCTTGCCATCGCCGAAGATGCCAAACTTGGCTTTCCCCGTCAGGACTTCCTTTCGGCCTAACAGGCTGGCTTCCCTCGAGATGCAGGCAATGCGATAATCACTCAGCACTTCTTCCCGGAATTTATCGAATGATAACCTGGCTTCGGAGGGCATCGTTAATGGAGTTGCATTTTCCATACCGGCAAAAATAGGTGTTTGGGTCATTGAAACAGCCTAAAAAAACGCGACAACCCTGCAACCTATCTATGAAATCCAGAGTCTTTGACCTAAATTTGAACTTCAAAACCAATTTATGAAATCCATTTTCAGCATTTTGCTGGTGTTCATAGGGTTAACCACCTTTGCACAGACAGCTCCCACCCCCACTGAAGTCCTCCAGTTAAAACAGACCGATCACGATTTTGGCAAGATCCCACAGGGCAAACCCGTATACTATTCCTTTGAAATAGTGAATGTTGGCAGCGAACCTTTGTCGCTCCAGAACGTTCAGGCTACATGCGGTTGCACCACGCCTGAATGGAGCAAAGACCCGATAGCCCCCGGCGCCACTGCCGTTATCCGGGTTGGATACAATGCCGCAGCGGAAGGCCCGTTTGAAAAGCCGATCACCATTACGTATAAAGATGGACAAACAAAAGTCCTCAAAATAAAAGGTACTGTATGGAAAGCACCCGAAGGATCCGCTCCTGCCAATGCTTCCGTACAATTTTTAAAGAAAACAAACTAATCAGACCATGAAGAAACTCGTTTTATTCGCAGCAGCCCTATTTTTCGGCGCAGCCGTAATGGCCCAGACCAAAGTGGAATCAGTAACAAAGTTTTCCTCTGAAACCCACGACTTTGGTAAAATCAAACACAACGTACCCGTTACCTATTTCTTCGAATTCAAGAACATCAGTGACAAACCCCTGGTCGTGGAAAATGCGTCAGCCAGCTGTGGTTGTACCGTTCCCGAAAGGCCTGAAAAACCAATCATGCCCGGTCAGGTTGGTAAACTGAAAGTGGTTTTCAACGCTGCTGCGGTTGGTCCTATACATAAAGATGTATACGTGAAATTTGCAGGCGTTGAACAAACCAAGACGCTCAAAATAACTGGTGAAGTGCTTGCCGACTAAAGGTCGCACACAGATTCATTTCAGATATAATTCAATCCCCGCCTAGTGCGGGGATTTTCTATTTCGATGTTCCCCTACGGGAAATCACACCCCGGAAGCCTGGGACATATCCATAGTTTTGTTCCCCATCTGGCATTAAAGGATTTTTATATAAAATAAGTGTTTTTCTAAGTTATCCACAAAAAAACGCCAGAACTGTTTGAGGGTCAGCACTAAGAGTTTTATAATTCTTTTTCCGGCATGAATTTTCTTAATGTTCTGGTATAAAACGATTGTATGCCACGGCTTGATACACCCGGACTGGAGCCATTCCCTTTCCGGACGCCAACAGAAACAGTTTCAGATCAACTGAAAACCGAAATGATAAGGCTGGAACAAAGAATGACTGAGATGCTGAACAGTCGCGATTTGCCCGGTTTCTTTAAAACCCCGGATGAGATAAACGCAGACTTCTATCGGAAAGCTGCAGCATCTGTACCAGAGTTTATATATTATTCAGATACCTTGGACGGTTGTATGAATATTCAGCAATCCCTTTTGAAGAATGAGGGATACATGGAAGAGAACTATTAGTTTATACAGATAAATGTAAAGACCGATAGTTACAGGGGTAGTGAAAACTACCCCTTTTTTTATTGAAAGGGGCCATCTGATTGCTTTGGGACGGCCTCTTTTTATTGAATTATCCCAGCCCTTACCTTTGCGGCATGGTACAAATATCCCAACGCGGCCAGCAGATGCCCGCCTCCCCGATCCGGAAACTGGTTCCCTTTGCCGAACAGGCGAAAAAACGCGGGACCGTGGTTTACCACCTCAATATCGGCCAGCCTGATATCGAGACGCCGCATGAAATAATCGATGCGGTCAAACATACCGATATCAAAGTGCTTGAGTACAGTCACAGTGCCGGGAATGAATCTTACCGGCGGAAACTGGTGGAATATTATAAAAAAGTGGGCATCGATGTTACCCATGAACAGATCATCATCACGACCGGCGGCTCCGAGGCGATCCAGTTCGGGTTCCTTGCCTGTCTCGATGCCGGCGATGAAGTGATCATCCCTGAACCATTCTATGCCAACTACAACGGGTTTGCCTGCGCAGCCGGCGTGACCGTGGTGCCGATCACTGCGAAAATTGAAACCGGTTTTGCATTACCTCCCATCGCCGATTTTGAAAAGGTGATTACATCCAGGACCAAAGCAATCATCATCTGCAATCCGAATAATCCAACCGGGTATTTGTATTCAAGGGAAGAAATGGAAGCCCTCAAAGTAATCTGCCTCAAACATAATCTGTATCTCTTCAGTGATGAAGCCTATCGTGAATTCTGTTACTCGGGGGAATATGTGAGTGCGATGCACCTCGATGGCCTCGAGCAGAATGTAGTGCTGATGGACACGATCAGTAAACGTTACAGCGCCTGTGGGGCGAGGATCGGGGCACTGGTTACAAAAAACAAGGATGTATACAATGCCGCGATGAAATTTGCACAGGCCCGTCTCAGTCCCCCCGGTCTTGCCCAGATCATGGGTGAAGCCGCGGTAGACCTTCCTGATTCCTATTTCGAAGGACCGAAGACAGAGTACCTGAACCGGCGCGACCTGATGGTGAAGCGGCTCAATTCCATGTCTGGCGTATTTTGTCCGAATCCAGGCGGTGCGTTTTATGCTATCGCTTCGCTGCCAATCGATGATTCGGATAAATTCTGCCAATGGCTGCTGGAAAGTTTCAGCTACGAAAACCAGACAGTGATGCTTGCACCCGCCACTGGTTTTTATGGCACGGAAGGCTTGGGTAAAAATGAAGTGCGGCTGGCTTATGTGCTGAACCTTGAAGCACTGGACAAGGCAATGGACTGCCTCGAGAAAGCCCTGGATATATATCCGGGTCGCACCGACGTAAAACTAAAGACTGCATCCGCCACAGTTTAAAAAATATTCTTTCAATGTCGTGAAGGGAGTGCCAGCTGGCATTCCCTTTTTTCATATCTTCCAATCCTTCTTCTTATTCAACACTTCTGACGCCTGGACCCGGACAATTTTTGTCGCGGATTTGACGATTGCCTGCAATCATCTGTTCATTTTAAAACAAATAACTTTGAAACTGATTACACAGGTCCTGTGGCTTTGCGCAGCGGGTTTGATTACATTCTGTTCCTGCACGGAAACATCGGGTAAAAACAAAAAGCCACGTATCGCCATCGCCGGGATCGCTATTGAATCCTGCACGTTTTCCCCTTCGGTAACGGAGGAAGAAGCCTTCCATCCGAAGTATGGCGATTCTGTATTTACGTCCTATCCCTTTCTATCAAAGGATTCGTCTATCTATGCCCGGGCTGAATGGATCCCGACGGTAGTGGCACGTTCGCTGCCCGATGGTATTGTATCCCGTAAGGCATACGAATCCATTCTTGCGAAAACCATTGATTCCCTCCGGAAAAACGGACCCTATGATGGGGTTTACCTTGATATCCATGGCGCGATGACAGTGGAAGGCATCGACGATGCGGAAGCAGATTATGTACGCCGCATCCGTGAAGCCATCGGACCAGATCCGATCATTTCAGCCTCCATGGACTTGCACGGGAATGTTTCCCCCGCACTCGCGGAGCTGCTGGATCTGGTGACTGCATATCGTATGGCACCACATGAAGATGCACTCGAAACCAAACAACGTGCGGTAACCACGCTGCTCGACCGGCTCGCGTCGGGTAAGGGTCGTCCATTATACAAAGCATACATACCGATACCAGTATTATTGCCTGGGGAAAAAACCAGTACCAGGCTGGAACCCGCCAAATCGGTGTATGCTGCGATAAAACCGGCATCATTGCAGGAAGGGATCGTGGATGCGTCGATCTGGATTGGTTATGCCTGGGCCGATGAGCCGCGTAATCATGCGGTGGTGATGGTATCGGGTGACGACCAGCAAAAAGTGAACAGCACTGCAGAGACGCTGGCGAAAAGTTTCTGGGATGCCCGGAAGGGATTTTCTTTTGTTGCACCAACGGGTTCATTTGCGCAATGCCTGGATGCTGCGCTGGCCAGTTATAAACATCCTTTCTTTATCAGTGACTGTGGTGATAATCCAACCGCCGGGGCCACTGGTGATGTGACCTGGGCATTGCAGCAATTACTGGCACGTCCTGAATTTAAAAAACCGGATGGGCCTTCGTTGATTTATGCATCCATTCCGGGACCGGAGCTGGTGGAAAAAGCACTCGCGGCCGGGGTTGGTGGAACCGTCAGTGAATTCGTCGGGGCGAAAGTGGATGACCGGTTTGCACCACCGGTGAAACTTACCGGCACAGTTGAATCGATTTACAAAGGGGACAAACAGGCCGAAGTGGAAGTGGTGATCCGCACGGGCAGTCTACGCGTGATCGTCAGCCGCAAGAGGAAGGCTTACCGCACGGCCCCGGACTTCAGCAACCTCGGACTGAAACCGACCGAAGCGGATATTGTAATCGTGAAGCTCGGATATATCGACCCGGATCTGTTCAAAATGAAAGCGGACTGGATGCTTGCGCTGACACCCGGGGCGGCGGATCAGGATATCCTCAAACTGCCGTATAAGAGAATCCAGCGCCCGATGTTCCCGTTTGACAGTTTGATGGCGGATCCTGACCTGAAGGCACAGACCGTTCCTGTCAGTAAACGCTGACACAGCGTTGGTTTCGGATGAATCGGCATTGGTTCCGGATGGATCGGCGTTGGTTTCTGATGGACCGGCATTAGTTTCGAAGGGAACGGCAGTGGTTTCAGATGGAACGGCAGTGGTTTCGGATGGAACGGCATTGGTTTAGGATGGATCGGCATTGCTTTCGGACGGATCAGCCGCCTCGTCAATCGCCTGGGTTCAGGTCCCTTTATGACCCGTGACTGCACCAGGCATGACCCAAACAGAAAAACCCGCTGCGTAAACAACGGGCTTTCAATTTTTTGTAGCGAGATCGGGAGTTGAACCCGAGACCTTTGGGTTATGAATCCAACGCTCTAACCACCTGAGCTACCTCGCCAAACCAGGCCGACCGTGAGGTCAGCGGGCGGCAAAAATAAAGATTCCCGGTTATAAACTGAAATGAAATTCAGGTTTATTTCCGGGGTCAGCGAGACCAGATTCCGGAAACGTAAACGTGTGCGTCGATATAAGCTGGTTTACTGCCTGCATATTAATGATAGGTCAGTAAATTGCCGGAAGTGCCGAAAAACGATTAGTTAACCCTGTTCGACACAGTTTTAAATATTTGCATGTATGAGAGTCATTCACCAGGTGCACCCCGAAGATTTCGTTAAATACAACACGGGACAGATCCGCGATAAATTCCTGCTCGACGGACTGGTCAAGCCAGGTTCGATCGAGTTTGTATACACCCATTACGACCGGATGATGGTCGGAGCCGCATTCCCGCAGGGGGAACCATTGAAACTGGAAACCTTCGATGAATTGAAATCAAACTATTTCCTCGAGCGGCGGGAACTCGGCATCATCAACATCGGTGGCACCGGAACGGTAACTGTAGATGGCAGTAGTTATGAAATGGGTAAACAAGATTGCCTGTACGTTGGCAAAGGCGTGGCTGAAGTAGTATTCGAAAAAGCGACAAGGGGGAACAGCGGTAAATTCATCCTGTTTTCCTGCCCAGCACATCAATCGTATCCAACCAGGCTGATGAAACCTTCTGAAGCATTGCCTGCGGAACTGGGCAGTCTGGACAACAATAACCACCGCACGATCAACAAATACATCCACCTCGATGGCATCCGCAGTTGCCAGCTGGTGCTGGGCGTCACAAATTTCCAGAAGGGAAGCATATGGAATACCATGCCGCCACATACGCACGATCGCCGAATGGAGGCTTATTTCTATTTCGACCTGCCGGAAAACCAGCGGGTAATCCATTTCATGGGTGAGCCGCACGAGACCCGGCACCTGTTCCTTGACAATGAACAGGGAATCGTATCACCCAGCTGGAGTATCCATAGCGGCACGGCGACTGCCAATTATTCCTTTATCTGGGCTATGGCCGGGGAAAACCTTGTCTTTACAGATATGGATGCCTTAACCCTGCAGCAACTTCGCTAAGCATGGCTTGGGAAAAAATTAATCAGTTTCAAAAAATTACGCATGATAGATTTCAGGCTTGACGGCAAACTCGCCGTTGTCACGGGAAGCAGTCGCGGTATTGGCAAAGCGATTGCCGTTGCAATGGCCGAGGCCGGTGCCGACATCATTGGGGTCAGTACCCGTCCCGAAAAAGGAAGTGAAGTGGAAGTCGCGGTGGAGAAAACCGGCAGGAAATATTATTCATATCAGTGTGATCTCAGCGATCGTAAATCGCTTTATGCTTTTATTGAAAAAGTAAAAACCGATCATCCTGTTATTGATATCCTGGTCAATAATGCCGGTAATATCCTGCGAAAGCCGGCAGCCGAGCATCCGGATGAATACTGGGATACAATCATTGATATAAATCTCAATTCGCAGTTTATCCTGACCCGCGAACTCGGCGCAAGGATGGTCACCAACAAATCCGGAAAAATCATATTCACTGCATCGTTGTTGTCGTTCCAGGGTGGAATCAACGTACCCGGTTATGCCGCGAGCAAGGGTGCGATCGCGTCGCTTATTAAGGCGTTTGCGAACGAATGGGCCAGGACCGGTGTGAATGTGAATGGTGTTGCACCAGGTTATATCTCTACCGACAATACTGCACAGCTCAGGGCCGATGAAGAAAGGAATAAGGCGATCCTGTCACGCATCCCGGCGGATCGTTGGGGTACTCCCGAAGACCTTGCCGGAGCTTATGTATTTCTCGCCAGTCCTGCAGCCAGCTATATCAACGGTACCATTCTCACGGTTGACGGAGGCTGGATGGGCCGGTAGCTGACGGGGTCAGAAATCAACCGACAGTTTACACAACATGTAACGCGGAATCAGCCTGAAATCCGAGCTTGATGACATTAGTGCACCCACCGTCCTGAACAGGATTGTGGTTTCATTGAAAAGGTTATGAATATCGAGACTGAACGCGATCCGCTTCTTAAGTAAGAGGGTACTACTGAATTCCGCAACATCGACTACGGAACTGGCAGCCAGCCGGTATTTGGTATAACCTGCCTTCACCCTGAATTGCGATACTGGCTTCCATCTGGCGTAAAACCCGATCGATGCTGCAGATGCCGTATTGTTTTTCCCCACCGGCCTGTGATTAACAAACTGATCATTGCCAGCTCTGACCTCAACATTGATTTTCCGGAATGATTGCGCGAGGGCAACTTTAAACCGGGAAAAATAGAGGTTGTTGCGGTTGGGTTCGCCATTGACCAGGAATTGATGTGTCATTGCAGAACCGTTCACATTTACGGACAGCTTCGATCCTGTGGCTTTTATAAGGTGTTCAATGTTTGTATTTACGGAGATCAGTTTTGATTGGTTCCGGCGCCCGGTATATTGAACAGAGTAAGCCGGCCAGATCACGTGGTCAGGTATTTCCGGGCCTTGATTTTTCAGATAGCTGCAACTGATGTGCACCTGATTGCCCCTGAACACATTTACTCCCATGTAGGATAATGAAATAGTCCCGGTTGACGACTGCATGACTCCGGAACGGGAACCGTAATTAACCGACGCATTGCCACTGATTAAAGGGCCCGCATAATGGAGGTCGGGTTCGGCAGCTCTTGTTCCAAAATCTGATCCAAGGGTGATGCTCTTGAACATGCTTATTTTATGCAGGTAATTAACCGCAAGATTATGGATCAGCAAGTTACTTTGGGTTGCCCGGCTTATTAAGGTTGCAATTCCAACACTGCCGGTCAATGAAACTTCATCTCTACTGGTCCATCGGTATAACAGGCCTTGTCGCAGTCCTGCCCGTACGTTCAGTCCGTTTGCGAGGCTGGTATCAAGCAGGTAGACGCCCGATGGCTGTTGTCCATTTGCTGCCGACAGCGTTTGCGAAAAATCCCGGAGATTAATAGCCATGAAAAGAGTCGATGAATGCTGGAATTTCCCTTTATTAAAATAGAACTGAACGGCATTGTCAAGTGAAAAGGTTTTTCCAGTCAGCTGCTGCGTGATGGACAGGGCATCGTCGCTGCCCGTCCCGAACAACTGATTAAACCTCTTACTTGTAAGATCAGTATTTACACCACCATCCACAAAACCCATCGCTCCCTTCAATAACAGGTAGGTGCTGGTGTTGAACTTTTTTGTCAGTCTCCAATTGCTGTGCAGATGTATTGCCGGCTGCCTGACAGACTCGGATAAGGCATCATCAACGACACCTTGCGTATCCATTCTATACTTGCTCGTGCTTCTTAATATCCGGATTCCTGCCTGTATCTCTATCACTTGGTTCATCTTTCTGTCAATGGCAATGGCAAGATTGAGGTCGGCCCTTTTTTGCCGGGCATCCGAGGATTGGACATTCTTCGTGTACCATTCGATCTCCCGCGGAACGATTGCTGTGATTTCGGAAACAGAAGCGTTAAGCGACCGGGTCTGCGCAAATGCGATATCCGACCGCATTTTGACTGAGGGTTTAACCGACCAGCCGTTAACCAGCTTTACCTGCCCATCGTTATTCTGGTTAGTATAGTGAGGGAGGTCCAGCGGCAACTGTATTTGTGACGGTACAACCAAAAAGCGATTGTCGACACTATAGCCTGTCCCATTGATTGCTGCTTCAGGTTTATCCGGATCATTTCTAGCCTGTGACGGAACTTCCCCGAGGTTGTTCAGAGTTCCAAACAGAAGTGTGCGCAGCTTTTTACGGATGGACGTTACAGCAATATCCCCGATATATCGATTATTTGTACCGGCTCCTGCCAACAGGTTGCCGCTGGTTTTACCTTTAGTATCCGATGCGATCCGCAGGTTGATGGCCACTTCACTGCTGTTCTGGATCTCTTTGAGCAACCTGTCAGAGTTGTAATTACGCAGGACCTGTACTTTTGTTATAATACCAGAGGAAAGGTTTTCGCTGAGTGACTTGTAATCGCGTCCGGTAAGGTCCTCTCCTTCCAGCAATACGGCAGACAATTCGGTGCCGTGAAAAAATATGCGGCCGTCATCTTCAACCCTGAAACCTTCCATTCTTGCCAGCACCTCCTTTATCTTTCGCATGCCTGTCTCAACGTACCTCGAGACGTTGAATTCGACCGTATCGCCATTAAGCACAACTCCCGATGCTTTGGAATTAACAACGATTTCTCGAAGTTGCCGCACCTTCCTGTAAAGAGTGACGTTCAGGTCCTGAACATCCTTATCCGACGATGCGGAAATGATACTGTCGGACATAACCGCATCGAATACTTCGCTTAAAACATGAAGCTGAAGGTCTCCTCGGTCGCGTGGCAGGAGAAAATTAATTTGTTTGCCAGATTGCACGTTCCTGTATTTCACTATCCGGCCTGCACTGTCTTTCCACAAAAGAATGCAACTTCCCGTAGAATCCTGGGGCTGGTAATGCAAGTGTACATCGACTTTGATGCCAGTCTGTGAAAAACCCGGGCCTGGAAAAACCATACAGCACAGGAGACCTCCTAACAGGGATTTTGACAACGTATTCATTCGCTGAACACTTTTTCCCAGGAATGGAATTTGACCTGGCTTTCGCAATCCACGCAATTGGTAGTGCGCATTGCTTGTTTCATGGTTCGTCTGGTGGCGTTCACCGACCGCACAAATTCGTCGAAGGACTGAGCCCTGACTATCGGGAGTGAAAGCACCCCACTCGAACGGGAGAGTTTAACCATGCTGGCCTTCAGGTAACCATGTTCATCTTCAAGCCGTATTATAAGACCGGGAAGTCCGCCGATTTTCCAGGGTCCAAAAGGCAACGCGAGGTCTGAACAAAACCAGGCAATGTAAGTCCGGCCACGAAAATCCGCTGTAGCCCTGGTACAACTCAGGGAATCAATGACCTTAGTTTCGTTGTCGATGGTCCATTCCATCGGATAAAGGGTGTCACGATACCATTTCGAAAGCAGCTTTTCATTAAAGATGTCGTTAAACAACATGGCTTGTTCCGCAAGGTCGGCCCTGACCCGCCAGATAGTGTCAGGATCCAGTTCCAGGGTATTTTCCGTGCTCTGCATCTGGCTGTCCGCAACCATATAAAAATTACTTCTCACAGAGTTAGAGATTTCGAGTGATCCGGTGTAGGATCGGATATCACTCCCGCCCTGGTCATATTTTCGGTTAAACAGCAGCTTGTATGTGATATGAGTCAGTTGTTCCTGACTGTAAAGGATATTGGAAATGCAACAAATGGTTAGCAGGCAGAATATTTTCAGCATGTATTTACATTTAAAATTCAAGAAAGATCAATGTCGAAAACTTTTGCTTGGCCCTTTGCAGGCAATCCGTTGCGAGTGCTATAGCCACTGTACAGGTTGATCCGGATGCACTGCAAATAAGCTCCATAGATTTACCCATGAGGTAGGCTTTTCCGCTTACGGTATGAAAACAGATGGGGGGGCTCTTTATTATTGGCTTTTGCGTAAGGGAATCAGTTGCGAGGCACTTGGCATGAGCCATAATTAAAATAGCCAGGACGAGAAAATGTTTCACATGTTAATTTTTAGTGTTGAAAAAATAGCCCCGGATGGGCCTTTAATGATTAAAATCCTAACGCGTGTTGAAGTCTGGTTTTCGCCGTCTTGATACATCTGACGACGTCGTTGATCGCTGCTTCACAGGTAGTCTGTGAAGAAGAGCAGGTCACTGATGCTTCCTGGCCAACGATATTAAGGGTTGCCGATACGCTGAATGTGCATTCAGGATAAGCTTTAAGATTGTTCTGAATAAAAGCAAGCTTGCCGGGAGCGACCAGAGGCACCGGGACCGCAGCTTGTGATAAAAAACCTGATAAGACGAGTGAAAACATAAGTATGATCTTCTTCATAATTGTAAATGTTATGGGTTAAAAAATTTGAATATAGTAGAATTGGGTTAAG
>SEAD01000230.1 GCA_004173355.1 Chitinophagaceae bacterium
CCACTATCACATCTGCGCCCGCCATGATCACCTGCCCAACATTATCCGGTCCGATGCCGCCATCCACTTCGATCAGCGTGTTTGTTTTGCGCTCATCGATCAGCAGGCGGAGCTGGCTGATACGGTCGATTGTCTGCGGGATGAACTTCTGTCCGCCGAAACCAGGATTCACACTCATCACACAGATATTGTCGGCGAGGTAAAGGCTATCGGCCAGTAAATCGATCGGTGTATGCGGGTTGATGGCGATCCCGGCTTTCATACCCAGGTCGTGGATCTGCTGCAGGTTTCGGTTGAGATGCGGACAGGCTTCGATATGTACCGTCAGCTGGTCAGCCCCTGCTTTTTTAAATGCTTCGGCAAAATTGCCCGGCTCTTCGATCATCAGGTGGACATCGCAGAATTTGCGGGTTGTGCGGCGGACAAACTCCACGATCATCGGTCCGAAGCTGATGTTGGGCACGAAACGGCCGTCCATTATATCGAGGTGAAACCATTCGGCTTCGCTCTCATTGAGCATCGCACATTCGTCTTCGAGATGAAGGAAATCGGATGCCAGCAGGGAGGGAGCGATTATAGCCATAAGGGATTGGTTTGCTCTTGCAATATAGTTTTTATTGTAGCCTTTTCAGTGCGTCCGACGCCTCCGCAAAGGTTTTGTCGAGGCCGACTGCTTTTTCGTAATTGTCGCGCGCTTCTTTTTTCAGACCCATTTTCTCCTGGCTCACACCCATCCAGTACCATGCATCCGGGAATGCCGGGTTGATTTCATTCGCGAGGGTAAAGGTCTTCAGCGCATCCTGCGTTTTTTTCTGGTCGAGTAATATTTTACCTTTTTCGATATAGGCCTGCAGGTAACGATGGTCATTCTGGATGGTCAGGTCAAACCATTTAAGCGCCTCCGCATCCTGTTTGGTGTTGGAGTAGTAAAGGCCTTTTACATACACCGGATCGGCAAACTGGCGGAGGCTGTCCGCCCGGATGAGGGAGTCCGCCAGCAGCAGGGCTTTCGGGTTTTTTGTTTCCGCATACTGGTACACCAGCGAATTGGCGATCTCGCGCTGGTTGGGAGCGAGACTATAAGCCTTTTCCAGCGTAGTGATCATTTTCGACTGCTCGCCCGTTTTGTCATACACTTCCGATGCCAGCATCAGGGTATTGAGCTGGTCAGGGTAACGCGCCAGGATGGAATCGCAGACCTGCAGTGCTTCCGCGTTTTTATCCAGCGAAGAGTATGTGCGGGCCAGCGTGAGCTGCAGGTAGATACTTTGCGGCAGGTCGCGCAGTGCTTCCTTTATAAATACGATTGCGGAATCCGGCCGGGAATCGATGAGCAGGTTGCTGATTCCGGTAGCGTAGGGTTCCTGTTTGTTGAGTGACCAGGCTTTTCGGAAATCTTCCAGTGCCGGCACCGGCTGGTTGTTTTTGTTGAGCAGGATGGCCCTGCGGAAATACAATTCGTCCCGGTTGGGTTCCCGGCTGATACTATCGGTGAGCGTTTTATAGGGAGCCTGGTCAAGCAGCCCGTTATATGCTGCATCGGTGCCCACATTGTTGTTGCAGGCAAGCAGTGTGGTGAAAACGATGGACGGGAGCAGGTATCGAAGTTTCATTGAATGGATTTCAGTGTTTGACCGGTCACCCGCCAGTGATTAATGGACGGGACCGAGCTATGACAATTGGCTGACAAATCAACCGTGTCGCAAAAATAACTTTGCAGCCGCTTATTAAACGGCAAAACATGAAAAAACTTGTTACGGTTACGCTTTTATTGGTTATGGTGTTCGCAGCCTGGTCATTTATTACGCCGGTGGATGTGTTGGATCGCCCAGGTGCCGCTCCAGTGGCGGGCTTCGGCGCAGTGTCCTCTCCTGATACGGTCCAGTATCCCGAAGAGACCCATTTCAGCAATGTAATCCAGCTGACGAACGGGGGTGACAATGCCGAGGCTTACTGGAGTTATGATAGCAAGTGGCTGGTATTCCAGAAGACGTATGCAAAGGAGGGGATTCCCTGCGACCAGATTTTTGTGGGGAAAGCACCTGAAAAACCCGGTGACAAGTTTGAGTATAAACTGGTAAGTACCGGTAAAGGCCGCACTACCTGTCCGTTTTTTACAAAGGATGGTAAACACATTATTTATGCAAGCACGCACCTGGGATCGCCGGATTGTCCGCCCGTACCCGATCGTGCAAAGTATGGCAACAAATACATCTGGCCGCTGTATGAGAGTTATGATATTTTCATGGCCGATCTTGACGGCAAGATTGTGAAACAGCTGACGAACTCGAAGGGATATGATGCCGAGGCTACATTGAGCCCAGACGGGAAAAAGATGATTTACACCAGCGACAAGAATGGCGATATCGATCTTTACATTATGGACCTGGCTACCGGCAGGGAGAAGCAGGTCACCACTGCGCTGGGGTATGACGGTGGTGCTTGGTTCAGTCCCGATGGCAGCAAGCTGATCTGGCGCGCCTCCCGGCCCACGGGTGACAGTGCGATCCGGGAATACAGGGAATTACTGGCAGAGCACCTCGTGGCACCTACGAATATGGAAGTATGGGTAGCGGATGCCGATGGTTCAAATGCCCACCAGGTCACGAAGTTTGGCCAGGCCAACTGGGCACCGGCATTTATGCCTGACAGCAAGACCATCATCTTTGCATCGAACCATGAATACCGTCGCGGGTTTCCGTTTAACCTGTATACCATCAATGAAGACGGGACTGGTCTTACTAAAATCAGCCGTGACAAGGGTTTTGACGCCTTCCCGATGTTTTCACCCGATGGAAAACGGATCGTGTTCTGCAGCAACCGCAACAATGGCGGCACGCGTGACACCAATATTTTTGTGGCCGACTGGTCCGGTGGAAAATAATATAGCAGGTGCTTCAGTGAATGACCCGCAGCGGAACTTGTTTTTGCTGCGGGTCATTGCTTTTGTAGATTTGCCGGACTAAAAAGATCCACATGGCTACCGGAATACTGCACCTGCACAACCTGCTTCGCTGGGTGATTGTGCTTCTCGTCCTCCTCTCCATTGTAAAGGCATTTACTGGCTGGCAATCCAAACGCGTGTTTACCGCCGGTGACAAACGTGTCTGGCTGTTTACCCTGATTTTTTCCCATATCAATTTCCTGGTGGGGATTTACCTGCTGCTGCTCGGTCCTTATGGCGCACTGAAAGCCGACCTGCCCGAAGGCACCAGTATCATGAAGGATAAGTTCCTGCGCTTCTTCTGGATCGAACATCCGGTGATGATGCTCCTGTCAATTGTGTTTGTGACCATCGGCTATGGCATGTCTAAAAAGGGAGTGTCTGATACGGTGAAGTTCCGCAAGGCATTCTGGTTTTTCCTGATCGCGTTTATCCTGATCCTCGCTGCGGTGCCCTGGCCTTTCCGTGAGATTGTCGGACGTCCATGGTTTCCGGGGATGTAATCATTTTAACCTGCAAGCAGAGTGTTTATAATTTTCCGGTCCAGGCTGGCGGTATACGGGTTTATCCTGTCAACAACATTGTTGCTGACAGGTTGTACCCCTTTGTTCCATCGGATTTTTGTCCGGAACACCTCATCCCTTGTGACAGAAATAATTTTTTCCCGTGAAGGATTTAATGGTGATCCCGTGCCGGAGCGGATGGCATTTCCGGTAGCAACTGGAAAGATCCGGATGACCGGACGGGCGGTAAAAGCACTGAAGGATTCCCTGTATGCGGTTCGCATCACAGATGGTTACAAGCTGGAGATTCCGCCTGGTACCACTGTAGAGTTGTCACCGATGGCAACTTTTGTTGGGACCTTTATGTCAAAGAAAGTAACGGTGCGCCACGGTAATTCCGTGCATACATTCTCCAGCCCCTCGTTCAAAAAAGGATTGAAAGGCCCAAAAGCCACCTTTGACCCTTACAATCATTTCCTGTACTATGATGTAAAGGACAAATGATCGCTGGAATAAATACCTGTACTACGATGTAAAAGGCGAACGATCCCTGGAGTATTTACCTGTACTGCCTTGTAAAAGACAAATAAAAAAGCGATGGATTCTGAAGTCCATCGCTTTTTTTCAATCGGTTTATTCCGTTGATCAGGTTGTATCGTTGCTGTAATCAGGCGGACAATACCTGCACTACTTTTGTCATCTCATCGGCGGTACCCACACTCAGGCGCAGCCAGGGGCTTTTCTCCTCGAATGCCCTTGCCCCGATAATCTTGTTTGCTTCGAGGATTTTTGCCACATCTTTTCCTGAGCCGCTGGGATCGAAGTACACAAAGCTGGTATGGGAAGGGATGAACCGGATATTCAGTTTTGCCAGTCCGTCTGTAAAGATTTTCCTTGCCTTGCCGTTCTCGCTTTTGCAATGGGCAATGAATGCATTATCCTGCACTACCGCCACAGCCCCCGCAAGCGACACCGCGCTGGCACCGGCGTTGGCCCAGGGCTGCATTTCGTTCAGCTGTTTGATGGTATCCGGATGTGCCAGGCCAAATCCTAC
>SEAD01000091.1 GCA_004173355.1 Chitinophagaceae bacterium
GAGAAATTCCCGGTGTAATTTAATCCAAAAGACCGGCTAATTCCACCAGCTCTTTCTGTTTGTAGTTGTCTTTTCCGGTAAAACACCTGCCGAATTCCTCAATCAGCTGTCGGATGACCTGTTTGTTGCGGCGGGGGAGGAAAAAAGAGGGGCTGGGTTCAATACCGATCCGTTTAAAATAATTGGAGGCGTCCTGGTGGGTAAATACCTGGCCGGAAGAAGGATCGATAAAGAAGTCGATATGGTCAAACGGGTCCGCCAGGTTTTCGGCGGAGTAACCGGGTTTGAAATAGGCGAGTACAAACTGCCGGGGAATATTCACGGCACGCACGGGTACATCCAGCATTTCGCAGAGGAGCAGGTACAGCAGGCCATTGCTGATCTGGTTCCCCCTTTTTGACTCAATGGTTTTATGGAGCAGGAACTCGTTGGGTTCGGTATAATTGATTTCGCCACCTTTCAGCCCGTAGTAGTTGTACAGGATGCTGGTGACTATATTCACCTGTTCCAGCGGTGTGAGGTAATTGTTCAGTTCCAGCCAGATATTGCGGCGGATTTTTTCCACTTCCTTCAGCACCGGCGCGGTTGCCAGGTCGGGATACTGGAATTTGGATACCAGCAACGAACCAAGCAGGAGGTCATGGTGACCCGATACATTCCATTGCCGGAGGTCTTCAGTGAGATCGCGGTAGTGGAGCCGGTGGATCAGCATTTCAATGCGTTCCTGTGTCTGTTCATCCGGTGTGGTCTCCCATAGATGTTCGAGGTTGGGGATGATGGGTTTGCCAAATCCGACGATTTTTTCAGACACCACCTCAAAGACTTCCTGGTCAGGATCGTCAATAAGGTGCAGCAGTGCGGATATGACATTGGTTGATTCCATCGTAATACAAACACAATATCATCCATGCATCGCAAAGCGAATAGTTAAACTTTTCCCCAGCTGTGGAAACGGCAGCGGACTCAGCGACGGCGGCACACATTGAGCCAGTCGAATGGCTTCGGTTCTTTCAGCCAGGAAGGCGGCGCAACGAACTCGGTATGCCAGTCGTATTCAACCTTGTGCTGCTCCTGCAATTCAAAGCCATTGCGCGCGAGCGTGAGTTTCAGTTCATCACCGAGGTAATGTTTGGTGGCCACATCATCAATCTCCACATTACCCTGTTGCAGATTGGCGTAACGTTTTGCAGCTTCAGTGTCGGTGATTTTCGAACGGAACAATGCCTGGTCAATCCGGTAATGTTTCTGGATCGTGCGGCTGAGCAGCCACGATTCCAGTGCCGGCACCACCAGTATCAGGAAGCCGTTTTTTTTCACGGCCTTTGAAAGCTGGTCAAAAAAACGTTCGCGTTTGGTCATGGAGTCCGAGAGGATTGCATTGATGCAGATGGCCATATCAAAGCCTTTGAATACGGTGTGGGCCGATGAGAAATCGGCGCGCTGGTAGCTTATATTTTTAAGACCGGGATATTTCGCGGCGGCCGCTGAGAGGTTTTTTGAAGAAATATCAACCGCAGTCACGCTGCGGAACAACGGGGAAAGTACAGGCAGCCATTTGCCAACGGCGCAACCTGCGTCGAGTACCTGGTGACCGGCAGACGCGCGGGCTTCGATGGCTTTACGGATCAGCTGCTGCTTATCCTCCCTGAGCACATCAAAAATTTCCTCTTCATACGAGGGTGCTATTTTTTCCCAGTACTTCCGTTCCACTAACTTTTCTTTTTAGGGGCTGCTTTTTTCGTGGCGGTCTTTTTTGCTGCCTTTTTAGGAGCTGCTTTTTTTGCGGCTGATTTTTTTGCCGGTGCCTTTTTTTCCTTTTTGGAAAATGCGCCCGGGATTTCAGCCTCAATCATTTTTTTCACCTCCTCGAGTGGCATGGTTGCAGCCTCTTCGGGGGTGTATTTGCTGTCGTCCGCCTTGCGGCCCATCTTCACCATCTTTTTACCAAAGCGGATATAGGGACCCCAGCGGCCATTCTCCAGGGCGATCTTGTCATCCGGCCAGCGCTGGATAAACCGGTTGGCTTCCTTGGCCACTTTTGCATCGATCAGTTCATCCATATCGGCTTTCGACAGGTTGTCAAAATCAAACCGGCGTGGTACGTTGATAAACATCCCGTCCCACTTGATAAAGGGTCCGAAACGACCCTTGCCTTTTGTGATGGGTTTTTCTTCATAGGTGCCTACCGGGGCATCCGCCTGTTGTTTCTCGCGGATCAGTTCGATGGCCCGCTCAATATCCACGGTGGCCAGGTCGGTGCCACGCGGGATGGAAATATATTCTTCCCCCCATTTAACATACGGGCCAAACCGTCCGACATTCACAGAGATATCTTTCTCTTCATAAGTGCCCATGGTGCCCTGGATGGAGAATAACTCCATAGCCTCCGCATAGGTGATGGTCTCGATGCTTTGCCCGGTGGGTATTTTTGCAAACCTTGGTTTCTCTTCATCTTCGGCCTGGCCGATCTGCACCATCGGGCCATAACGTCCCATCCTGGCCACTACCGGTTTGCCGGATTCAGGGTCAGTGCCGAGTTCACGTTCACCTTTGATGCGTTCAGCATGTTCGATGGTATTATCCACATCCCTTTTGAAGGGATCATAAAATTCATGCAGCATCTTTGGCCATTTCATCCGACCACCCGCTACCTCATCAAATTCATGTTCGATTTTTGCGGTGAAACCATAGTCCATGATTTCATCGAAGTATTGTTTCAGGAAGTCGGTCACCACCAGCCCGAGGTCGGAGGGAAAGAGTTTGGATTTCTCCGCACCTGTGGTTTCCTGTTCCATCTGTTTTTCGATATTGTCATCCTTCAGTACAAATACACGGTAGTCGCGCCGAAGCCCTTCCTTATCGCGCTTTTCCACATAACCGCGTTTGAGGATAGTGGAAATGGTTGGGGCATAGGTCGACGGTCGTCCGATGCCGAGTTCCTCCAGTTTTTTTACCAGCGATGCTTCCGTGTACCGGGGCAGGGGGCGCGAGAAACGTTCCGTTGCCTTCATTTCGCGGAGCGGCAGGTCCTGTCCCACGACAAGCGGTGGCAGCATGCCCTCCTGTGTATCGTCTTCATCCTCTTCGTCGCGGTCTTCGCGGTATACTTTCAGGAATCCGTCAAACTTCAGTACTTCTCCGGAAGCAGTGAGGTCTTCGCGGTTGGTGGACACCTGGATTTTCGCAATTGTTTTTTCCAGTTCCGCATCCGCCATCTGGCTGGCCATGGTCCGTTTCCAGATCAGCTCATAAAGCCGTTTCCAGTCCGGTTCTTCCACGGTGATATGGTTCATGTAAGTCGGGCGGATGGCTTCGTGGGCTTCCTGCGCATTTTCATTTTTATTCTTGTACTTGCGGAACTGGTGGTAGTTCTCGCCATACATGCCTTTCACTGTCCTTGTGATATCCCCCAGGGCGGTATCACTCAGGTTGACACTATCGGTACGCATGTAGGTGATATGCCCGTTCTCGTACAGCTTCTGGGCAATCAGCATGGTACGGCTCACACCATAACCCAGTTTGCGGGAGGCTTCCTGCTGCAGGGTGGATGTGGTGAATGGCGGGGCGGGGGAGCGGCGTGCAGGTTTTACCTGGATATCACGCACGGAGTAATTTGCACCGCGACAGCTTTGGAGGAATTTTTCAGCGTCTTCCGGTGAATTGTATTTGTTGCCTTCGGCTTTAAAAGCCACGGCTTTTTTACTGATATCAGTTGCGGTGAACCAGGCGTCAATGCGGAAGCTGCTTTGCGCAGCGAATGCATTGATCTCGCGTTCTCGTTCGGCAATCAGCCTGACGGCCACGCTCTGCACGCGTCCGGCGCTGAGGTTGTTGCGCATGCTCATCTTGCGCCAGAGTACCGGGCTCAGTTCAAAACCCACGATCCGGTCGAGGATCCTTCTTGCCTGCTGCGCATTCACCAGGTTCATATCCAGTTTGCGCGGGTTGGCGACGGCTGACTTGATTGCCGGCTGCGTGATTTCATGGAAAACGATCCGTTTGGTAGTGGAGGGATCGAGACCGAGTACTTCGCAAAGATGCCAGCTGATCGCTTCACCTTCACGGTCCTCATCCGTTGCCAGCCAGACCTCTTCGGATTTTTTTGCCAGTGAGCGAAGCTCTTTCACCACTTTCTCCTTGTCATCAGGTATTATATAACTCGGCTGGAAATCATTCGCGAGGTCGATCCCCATACCGGCCTTTTCAAGGTCGCGGATATGGCCGTAACAACTCTTTACCTGGAAATCACTTCCCAGGATTTTCTCGATTGTTTTTGCCTTTGCAGGGCTCTCTACTATCAACAGGTTTTTCGCCATAGTCACTCCTTATTTATACAGAATATCGTCGGCCCGAAAAACTGCAAGGTAGAACAAGAATCAGAATTTTATACCGGAAATGGAAAGCGACCGAGGTTTAGGGGTAGGTAAGGTGCCCGGTTTACCGAAAACAGTAACGCTGGAACCCTTTACAGTAAAGGGTTCCAGCGTTACCTAAAAAAAAGATTAAAATCCGCGGGCTTACTTCAGCTGGTTTTTCATGATCGAACTGAGTTTTTCCGCCCATTTCGCATACTCTTTACCGGAGGGATGCAGTCCGTCCCCGGCCAGCAGGTCGGTGGTTGTGGCAGCCTCCCGGGTACCCGGTGTGATATCAACAAACTCGACCTTGTATTTGCCTGAAATCAGTTTGCACGCTGCATTGTATTCATCGATCTGTTTGCTGACGGCTGCCGCATCGCGACCGAATTTATCGGGCAAATAATTTTTTGCATAAGGGGTGACACTCCAGTCGGGAATAGAAAAAACCACGACCCTTCGGGTGTTGTTACCGGCAAAACGCAGGGCCTGGCGGAGCAGGTTTTCAAAATCCGCAACAAAGACCGCGGTTTCCATATTGCGGTACTGGTTATTGACCCCGATCAGCAGGGTAACGAAGTCATATTTTTTTGCGGTTTTTTCGGAATTGATTGCATCCTGCAGGTCAGTAGTGGTCCAGCCTGTCTGCGCAATGATTTTCGGAGCCACGATATCCACTCCCTGTTCTTTGAGCAGGCTGACCGAACGGTTGGGATAATTCTCCGCAGCGGGCACACTCTCACCGATGGTATAGGAATCGCCGAGTGCAAGGTAACTGTACGGGGGTTTGTCGTCGCCGGTATTGATCATGCGGGTAAAGATAACCACCAGCGCCACCCCGAAAAAGGAGGCGAAGCGGCTGTTTGCTTTATTTAACAGGTAGGTACGCATAGACACGAATTAAAGGAACCCAATAATGGTACCAGTCACCCCTGCATCCCGGTAAATCCGCCGGTGCCCGAGGCCATCGGTAAATACGAATTTTATGTTGGGATAGTTTTCCGCGCGGATTGTTTCCAGGTCGGCGAATGGCGTTACAAGGTCATCGCGGTCGTGGCACCAGAGTATGCTTGCACTGATTGAAGGCATTACCCGGGTAATAGAAAACCAGTCGAGCCCATGACCGGCAATCCCCCGGATGATGGCATCGAATTCTTTTTCCACTGCGGGGGACAATTGCAGTACCGAAGCAAAGAGCCGGTAGGTAGAAGTGCTTTCGGTGAGTGGCGCTACCAGTGCGATACGCAGGCCATCGTTCGGTTGTGTACCGGCAATGGCCAGTGCGAGTGCCAGTCCGCCCACTGAATGCGCAATGAATCTGGATGAGGGCCCGTATTCCTGCTGGATGAAGAGTATAAAATCACGGTAGTCCAGCACATTCATGGTACTGCCACCGCTCCTGCCGTGTGCGGGTGCATCAAATGCGATCACTTCATACCCTTTTTTTACGAGCGCACCAATGTAATGTTCGAAATTGACAACCGATGATTCAAAACCATGGATCACCATCGCCTTGGTAGTGCCGCCTTTATTCCACCGATAGCCGCGGATAGGGATAGTACGGAATACCGGACCGAGTATTTCCGCTTCGCTGAAAATTCCATGTGGTTCACCGGCATTGCGGATCTGTGGTGTACAAAAGATCCTGAACGCCGTCCTTGCAGCGGCAGCAGGGGAGAAAGCCGCGATCAGCCGGAGTTTCACACGGATCAGGGCGAGGGCGGTTTTTTGTAGTAATTTCATGCCTCACAAATGTAAACATGAATATTGTAATCATCGGTTCGGGAAATGTAGCTGCTGTACTGGGACGTAAGTTCCGCGCCGCCGGGCATGAGATCCTGCAGGTGATGTCACGCAACGCAAAAGCCGCAAGCGACCTGGCCTATGAATGGGATACAGAATCGGCCAATTACATGACCCTGCTCAACCGCGATGCGGAATTGTATGTGATTGCGGTATCGGATAGCGCCATATCCTCTGTCATTGCTGATCTCCGCCTGCCACATGCGCTGGTGGTCCATACCGCTGCTGCGGTGCCGAAATCGGTCCTTGCCGGAGTGAGCCCGCATTACGGCGTATTGTATCCGCTGCAGAGCCTGCGACGTGAAATGCCTGCGCTCCCTGATATCCCGCTGTATATTGATGCATCCGATGACCGCAGCAGGACACAACTGGAAGCACTGGCAGCCAGCCTGTCCCTGCGGGCTGCAATGCCCGCCGGTGATGAGTTACGGGTGAAGCTGCATCTCGCTGCGGTGCTGGTGAGTAATTTCACCAATCACCTGTACGCGGTCGCGGAGGATTATTGCCGTGCGGAAGGGATTGATTTCGCGCAGCTGTATCCGCTGATCCTTGAAACCGCTGCGAGGCTTCCGGGCAACCATGCGGTATCGCTGCAGACCGGCCCTGCTGTCCGCGGCGACCGGGAGACAATCGCTAAACACCTGGAACTGCTGGAAGCACGGCCCGCGCTGGCGCAACTCTACCGGGTTCTGAGCGACAGCATACAGCAAATTACAATGGTAAAATGAAAGGAATAAAGAATGGCTATGGCAGATAACAGCATGTTTGCGGAAATTGATACGTTTATCCTGGATATGGATGGAGTGCTTACCGACGGGAAAATACTGGTATTGGAAAACGGATTGCAGGCACGTGTGATGAGTATCCGCGACGGGTACGCGCTGCAGCTGGCAGTCAAACGCGGGTACCATGTCAGCATTGTATCCGGCGCGGAGTCGCTGCCGGTTACCGAACGCCTGGAAAAACTCGGTATCACCGAGGTATTCATGGCGGTGAAGGACAAGGGAAGTTTTATCCGGGACTACTGCGCCGGAAGGCAGATTCCCGCCAGCCGGGTACTGTTTATGGGTGATGATATGCCCGACCTGCCGGTATCCGGGATCGCCGGATTGTTCTGTTGTCCGGCCGATGCCATCGACGAGATCCGCAGTGTGGCCGATTATATATCGCCGCTCGGCGGCGGACAGGGTTGTGTGCGGGATGTAATCGAAAGGGTGTTAAAACTACGTGGCCACTGGAACAATGACAGTTCCGTTACTTCCAGCTGACCACTGCCCGATGTTTCTCGTTATCTTGCCCGAAAATATCTATCCATGAAATTGATTGCGGCGTTCCTGAAAATGATCAGGCTTCCAAACCTGGTCTTCATGGCGCTCACGCAGGTGCTTTTCCAGGTATGTATTTTTTATCCCCTGTACGGGCATGATATCCATCCCCATGATACCCGCAATTTTATACTGCTGGTTTTTGCCTCACTCTTTATAGCGGCAGCCGGATATATTATCAACGATTATTTTGATATCAATATCGATGAGGTCAACAAACCCGATCGGATGGTGGTGGACCGCGTCATCAGCCGCCGCTGGGCAATCGCCTGGCACTTTATGCTGAGTACGAGTGGTATCATACTTACTGCACTGGCACTACCGATATTACAGAAATGGTACCTGATCCTGGCCAATATATTCTGCGTGGTGATGTTGTGGTTTTATTCAACCACATTCAAACGGAAACTGCTGATCGGTAACATTGTGATATCGCTGCTGACCGCGTGGACGATCCTGGTTGTTTTCTTTTCCAAACTGAGTATCCATGATGCACTCGGTGAACACCATACCGGCCAGGCAAAGTTTTTCCGGTTTGCTTTCCTTTATGCAGGGTTTGCGTTTATCATCTCGCTGGTGCGTGAAGCGGTGAAGGATGTGGAAGACCGTGAAGGCGATGCAAAGTATGGATGCCGCACGATGCCGATTGTATGGGGACTGAATGTAACAAAAGTGTACACGGCTATCTGGATCATTATCCTGTTGGGCATCCTTGCCATTATCCAGGTTTATATCCTGCAGTTCCGGTGGTGGTGGGCAGTGGTTTACTGCGTGCTGGCCATCATCGTACCACTGCTGGTCGTCGGACGGAAACTGCTGTCAGCTTCAGTCACCAGCGATTTCGCACAGCTGAGCCGGTATACCAAAATTGTGATGCTAACGGGCATCCTGTCCATGGTCTTTTTTTATTTTTACTTATGAACCGAATCATCCTTGCATCCGCTTCACCCCGCCGCAAACAATTGCTGGAATGGGCCGAAATTCCATTTGAAGTGATTGTCCACCCGACTGATGAATCCTATCCGGAGGGCCTCAGCCCTGAATCCGTTGCAATCCATATCGCCCGTAACAAGGCACTCGCCGTTGCCGGTGCGTATCCGCACGATACCGTGCTGGCTGCCGATACGATTGTTGTACTCGGCGATCGCATAATCGGCAAACCTGCCGGCAGGGATGATGCCATTGCAATACTGGGTTCACTGTCGGGCCAGGTACACCGCGTGATCACCGGAGTCACAATTGTCAGCCCCGGCAATGAAACCTCCTTTGCCGATATTACGGAAGTCAGCTTCCATGAACTGACACCGGAGGGCATCCGTTTTTATATTGATAAATACAAACCATACGATAAAGCCGGCGCCTATGCCATCCAGGAATGGATCGGTGTTACCGGTATCCAGTCCATCCGCGGTGATTTTTACAATGTGATGGGCTTACCGGTCAGTCGCGTCGTGCAGGCACTCCGGAACACCTGAGCATTTCCTTTCCCGCGTTTATTTTACATTTTTTTCCAGGTGTTTTACACGAGGTTCCGGCCCGTCCCTGAAGGATATTTACCATCCAGACAGGCACAACATGACCGAACAGCTACTGCAATTCATCTGGCGCTTCCAGTACTTCAACGGGAATGAACTGCAGGCAGTGGACGGGACTAAGCTGGCAGTGATCGGTCCGGGATTGCTGAACCGTGACCAGGGTCCTGACTTCAGTGGGTCAACAATTATGATCGACAGTCTCCGCCTGCACGGCCAGGTGGAACTGCATGTCCGTACCGGCGACTGGCTGAAGCACCGGCATGCGGCTGATCCCAACTACGGCAATGTAATCCTGCATGTGGTGTGGCAGCATGATGTACCGGTCAATGCGATACCTGTGCTTGAATTGTGCCACCGTGTGCCGCGCCAGCTGCTGGGCAGGTATGGACAACTGATGCTGAACGAAAACCTGATTCCCTGCAACGGGAACATCAGCCTGCTTGGTGCGCTGGGATGGACGGGATGGAAAGACCGGCTGCTGTTCGAAAGGGTGGAGCGGAAATGCCGGCGGGTGAAACTATATCTCGAAAAAAATGGCAGCGAGCAGGAATCGGGATGGTGGTTGCTGGCCCAGAGTTTTGGCAACCGTGTCAATGCTGAAGCATTTGAAGACCTGGCAAAATCCATCCCGTTGCGGGCAATTGCCAGGAACCGCCATAGCCGGATGCGGCTGGAAGCGCTGTTGCTTGGGCAGGCCGGATTACTCGAGGATCCGCCGGCGGATGCTTACCATTCAATCCTGCTGGCAGAGTACCGGATCCAGCAACAACGTTTCGCGCTGGTGGCCCCAAGGATCCGGATCTTTTTCCTCCGCATGCGCCCGGGTAATTTTCCCGGACTGCGGCTTGCGCAACTGGCGGCCTTGCTGTTTGCCGTGCCGGACCTTCCTGACCTGGTCAGGAAGACCAGCTCTTTGAAAGAAATGGAAAACCTCCTGCGGGTGGAATTGTCCCATTACTGGCAGCAGCATTACCGTGCTGCCGGGAAGATCCGCCGGGTCGGTTCCCGACCGGGTAAATGGATGGCCGGCAATATCATCATCAATGCAGTGGTGCCACTGCTCTTCCTGTACAGCGAAATGTCTCGGGACAGTTCTTTTGCAGAAAGGGCTGTAGGCTGGCTGCAGCAGTTGCACCGCGAAAGCAATGCCGTCACCGATCCCCTGCTGCGGCTGGGTCTTGACCAGCAGACCGCATTCGACAGCCAGGCGGTACTTGAGCTGAAAACGCAGTACTGCGATGCCAGGAAGTGCCTTGAGTGTGCGATCGGTTATTCACTGCTCAACCCGCGCAACAATGCATAGGGAAAGCTGGCGGCTGCAGGAGGGTTATGACCAGGCACCCCAGTCGATGCTGATTTCCAGATCGGGATGAAGGCTTTTGATCACCGGACAGGTCTCGCCGGTATTACGGAGGATGGTCCTCGTTTTTTCATCGAGTCCGGCCAGGTGGTCGGGTATGTGGAAGGCAAGGCTGATCCCGCCAACCCTGCGGGGGTCAGCCTTCATGATTTTTAACACTTCTATTTTTATACCGTCAAGGTCAAATCCGGCACTGCGTGCCTTTATGCCCATTACGGTAATCATGCAGGCGCCAAGACTCGTGGCCAGCAGGTCTGTTGGCGAAAACCTTTCCCCTTTCCCGTTGTTATCCACTGGTGCATCTGTTTCAAAATCGGAGCCGCTCTGGAGATGGGTGCAGGTGGTACGCAGTCCGCCATTGTAAACTACTGTCGAGGTCATGTCAATTTTTGCCCTAAATTTACGTTATACCTGAGTGGAATCGCCCTTATAACTCAAAAAGAAGTTTGTGAAGAAAATAAGCCTGATTGTTTTTATTGCATTGCTTGCCACCAGCTCCCAGGCACAAAACTCCCGTGAACAAAGGCTGCAGAAGAAGGAGGCAAAACGCAACAGGATCAGTGAGCTCGTCCGCCAGGCGGAAGAAGGAGTACTGGTGTATGAGAAACAAAGCGTGTTTGGCATCCAGCTGCGCACCAATGGTTATGGCGCTTTTTATGAGCTCGGGTTCATGAAGACCAACCGCAAAACCAATATTTTCAGTATCAATATCGCAGAGATCAAGGATCCGCGTGAAGAGAAGTTGTTTGGCGGGAGTTTCCCTTTCGGTTCCCCGTTTGTATATGGAAAGATCAACTATCTCTACCCCGTGTCACTGGGATTCGGCCAGCAGTATATCCTTGGCCAGAAAGGAAATAAAAACGGGGTGGCCGTATCGGGCGTTTATTCCGCTGGTGTTACCCTTGGCTTATTGCGCCCGTATTATATAGTGGTACAGGATGCGGTGAATAATGAAAAAACGATCAGGTATACAACCGCAGACAGTGCTGCTTTCCTCAACGGGCCTTACCTGAGCCGCGGAGGTTTTGGCAAGGGCTGGAGCGAGATCAAGGTGAAACCCGGTGCGTTTGCAAAGGTCGCCATGCGGTTCGACTGGGGCAGGTTCAACGAAACTGTCAGCGGTATGGAGATCGGGATGAGTGTTGACTATTTTACTTCGGATATGCCGATCCTGCTGTTCCAGGATGAAAAGAAACTCTTCTTCCAGGGACATATTGCCATCCTTTTCGGCCGCCGCCGCTAGACCCGGTACAGCCAGCTGCCTGCTTTCATTTTTTGTCCTTTACTCCGTAATTTTGCCCAATGACTGAACTTCCCGTTGTTTCCAATGCTTCCACACCAGCTCCCGCCCAGCGGATAAAAAAACCTGACTGGCTCAGGGTCAAACTTCCCATTGGTGAAAGTTACAAGCATGTCAGGAACCTGGTAGATACCCATAAACTCCATACTATCTGCGAAAGCGGCAACTGTCCCAATATGGGCGAATGCTGGGGTGCAGGAACGGCTACGTTCATGATCCTTGGAAATGTGTGTACCCGAAGCTGTGGTTTTTGTGCGGTGGCTACCGGCCGGCCCGAAGCGGTTGACTGGGATGAACCGCAGCGTGTGGCGGAAGCGATCCACCTGATGAAAGTAAAACATGCTGTCATTACTTCGGTAGACCGCGACGAACTCAGGGACGGTGGAGCTGCCATCTGGTACAACACGATCCGGGCAGTAAAGATGCTCAATCCTGATACTACCCTGGAAACACTGATTGGTGATTTTAAAGGGAACAAACCTGATATTGCCCGCGTGATAGAAGCAGCGCCGGACGTGGTATCCCATAATATAGAAACGGTGGAGCGACTGACCCGTCAGGTCCGCATCCAGGCCAAATACTGGAGGAGCATGGAAGTGATCCGCACCCTCAAGGAAGGTGGCCGCCGTACCAAGAGCGGGATCATGCTCGGGCTTGGCGAAACCAAAGAAGAGGTGTTCCAGACAATCCGTGACCTTCACGACAACGGTTGTGATGTGATCACCATCGGCCAGTACCTGCAGCCGACCCAGAAACACCTTCCGGTCCAGCGTTTTGTGCATCCCGATGAATTTGCGGAATACCGGGAGTTCGGATATAACCTCGGGCTGGACTATGTGGAGAGTGGTCCGCTTGTACGGTCTTCGTACCACAGTGAAAAACACGTGTTCGAAGGCTATGGACGCCGTCTCTGGGAAGATTCCAAAAAGCAGCAGCTCTACGCCTGAGCTACCCGTCCCTGATCCGCCGAAAACAGTATCTTGCCAGCCAGTCATGAAGTTATTTACCAGGTATTTTATTGTCCTGCTGAACCTGTTGTGGTACACCGGTACCTCCGCACAGACGGATACCTATATCCGGAATGGTGCAGCAACCCAGAATACCTGTAACTGTTATACGCTTACCACTGCCACGGTAAGTACCAGCGGCAGCGTGTGGAACGCCAGCAAGATCAATCTTGCCAACCCCTTCGATTTTATTTTTAATGTCTATCTCGGCTGCCTCGATGAGACCGGTGCGGACGGTATCGTGTTTATGCTGCAGCCGATCAGTACCAGCGTCGGCACCTCAGGTGGCGGTATGGGTTTTGAGGGAGTTATCCCCTCGGTCGGGGTGACCCTGGATACCTGGCAGAACCCGCAGGACAATGATCCCTTCTATGATCATATCGCCATCCAGGCAAATGGCAACCTGAATCATTCGGCAAACCTTGCCGGTCCCGAACAGGCATCTGTGTCCAGTCCGAACATTGAAGATTGCCAGTGGCATACATTGCGTATTACCTGGGATCCATCCACCACTACGCTCCGAGCTTATTTTGACAATGTGCTCCGTGTGAGCAGTACGGTGGATATCGTCGCCACAGTTTTCGGCAACGACCCGCAGGTATTCTGGGGATTCAGCGGCGCGACAGGGGGCTCTTACAACCTGCAGCAATTCTGTACGGCACTGAATCCATCGTTTACTACCAACAACGCCGCCAATACTGCCTGCATCGGCGAGACCCTGGACTTCACCAACGGCTCGGAATCATTTGCCCCGATCGCTTCTTATTACTGGAACCTTGGAGATGGTACCACCTACAATACACGCGATATCCCGCCGCACACCTACAGCGCGCCGGGCGTATATGATATAAAAATGGCCATCACCGGTTTCGACGGATGCAACAGTGATACCCTCCGGCGGACCGTGACGGTTGGCGACTACCCGGCTGCGGGGTTTACAGTGGAAGATACCTGTGCAGGCAAACCACCGCGACTGGTCAATACATCTTCCGTCACTGTGGGAACCATTAACCAGTGGAACTGGCAGGTGGACGGTAATCCTTATCCTTCGGTACCCATACCGGATCTTACTTCCCTTCCGGCAGGTAATTATGGATTGTCCCTGGATGTAACAAGCAGTGCCGGGTGCACATCGCCGGTTTTCCGGCAGCAGCTGGAATTGCTTCCTGTGCCTGAACTGAGTGCTGCTGCAGATGATGGCTGTGCAGGCCTCCCCATACAATTCAATGCAACCCAGCTGGATGTTTCCACCACGGTCAGCAACTGGCTCTGGCAATTCCAGCCAGGGAATAGCTCCACGCTGGAAGATCCTGCATACATCTTCACACAACCCGGGAATTACAATGTATCGCTATCTGCTGTTTCGGATAACGGATGCCAGTCTGATCCTGTAAACATCCCGGTATTCGTCAACCGCGCAGTTGCCTTTGCCGGCCGGGATACGGTCGTGATTAAAAGTGAACCGTATCAGCTGAATGGAAGCGGTGGTGGTACCTATCTATGGTCTCCTGATACGTGGATGAATGACAATACAAGTGCAAATCCTGTCGTCACACCGGATGATGATATCACCTACCGGTTGCAGGTTACAACAGCGGAAGGATGTGTGGGGACGGATGACGTAACCCTCAGCGTTTTCAAAGGGTCTGCGATATTCGTGCCCAGTGCATTTTCGCCAAACAGGGATGGCATCAACGAGAAGCTGGGTCCTTATTATGTGGGGATCCGCGAGGTTGGTTATTTTATGGTCTATAACCGCTGGGGCCAGCTGATTTATTCCACCCGCGACAGGCTTGCGCAGTGGGATGGCAGCATCAATGGAATGCCGCAACCATCCGGGGTTTATGTCTGGCGACTGGCCGCCACTGACTTTGTGGGCAAAAAATATGAATTGAAGGGCACCACAACACTGATCCGTTAGGGTCAGTAGCCTTTCAGTGAATGCCGGATCAGTGAATCCTTTTCTGCGCTGGTCCGTTTCATGTTAAACTGGTAAAAAGATTCTTCCCATCCTCCGTACACCGGGTTAGGCAGCAGGATAAAGCGGTGGCCAAATTCCGCAGCGGCAGCATTTACCGCCGAAGCGCGGTCTGTTTCATTTTTTTTATCAAAGATGGAACTGAAATCCGCCAGGTTGTCTCCGAGCAGCATTACAATATCATACTTTTCCGACAGGGCAACGCGTCTGCTTTCCTTGCTTGAAGTACTGGTCCGCATGACCAGGTGTTCGTCGTCGGCAAACGGAAAATCAAATTTTTTCAGGTTTGCGAGTGTGCCCTGGCGTTCGGATTCCTCGCGGTTGGTGATATAAAAGACTGCAATACCCCTGGATACGGCAAGCCGGAAAAAGGGGAGGGCTCCCTGCAGGGTATCAGCCATGCCCCTGGCTGTCCATTCTGCCCAGGAGGACTGCTCATAATCCCTGCCCGCCAATGCCTGGCGCACGGCATAGGGGCTGTTGTCAAGGAAAGTTTCGTCGATATCCGTCACTATTGCCATGGGCCGTAACGACTGCCGGACGGCCAGTTCATTTACCCGGAGGCTGGCAATATTATAGGCCTGCTGGCAGAGGGCACGGTATTCGGCCGAGCGTTGCTGGAAAAAGGAGGCCCATAATTTTCCATCGATGATCAGGTTGATACCGGGATCGTTTGCGGTACCAACTGTTTTGGCAGCTGGCCTGCATGATCCGGCTGAAACCGTGAGCAGGGCAAGGCAGATCAGTATTCTGGACATAAAAAAAGGTATCCGTTTAGGGATACCTGCAATATTAAAGCAAAATCTGCTGTTGTATTTGTCAGCTTGGATTCTGGAGTTCCAGGTCAATCTGCTCCCGCAATTTCTCCTCATTCTCGGTGATCCATGCAGGCAACGGGGTAGGGTGGCTGATAGACCAGCCGATAGTACCACTCTTGATCATGTGAAACAGGATCCTGTTGCCACGGTCATCAACGGAATCAACCGAAAAAATATCGTCGTCTAGCTGCTTAAGCTTCCTGAAATTAAACTCCCTCAATCTTCCTCCCGCTTTAATCAGCCTGGTGAAATGGACAACTTTCGTGAAATGTATCTGCATTCGTTGAATATTAATCAATAATACTATCAATTTCTATGCTAGGTCCGGATCATAAAAGGGAAAAATTTGTTAACAGGCCATAGTGGCGCAAAGACATAATCAAATCACTTTACCACCTGCGAGCCATACCATCCAGCTCGCGAAGGCCGCAAGCGCCATAAGGCCGTCCAGCAGGAAATAATAGAGCATATCTGCCTGGGAACGGCGTGCGGTGGAGTAAAGTAAACCCGTGGCAATGCCAGGAAGGAGGATATTGACTATAGCTGCCACGCTATGACCGAATGCCAGCATCTGGCAGGCAGTGGCGGTAAACAGCAATAATGACAGGATAAAAAGGTTTCGTACCCCGGTTGGTGTCAGCCAGGTAACAAGGCTGCGGATCCCGTTTCTCCGGTCGTATTCAAGGTCGCGCAGGTCGAACAGGATACAGATCGCATACACAAGGAAAAACCGGTTCAGTGCAAACAGCAATGCGCCGGCCGGCCAGCCACCCGCATTTGTTTCGAGGGGCAGGAGTGCTGTTGCCATGGTCCATACTATCGCGAGAAACAATGTTTTCCCAAGCGCAATCCGACGCAATGCGTGGAAAGCCGTGTGAGGTATTTTTGGTGCGGAGTAAAGGAATGTAAGGAAACCGGTCAGGCAAAGGATCGGCCAGTGTTGCCGCAGTTGCCATGCGAAAAATATTGCCCCGGGCAATGAAAGCAGCAGGAGTACCCCGTGTACCCGCGGGTTTGCCCGTTGCCATTGGGTGCGGGCGGTTTCCCCGGGCCATTCTGTGGTCAGCATCCAATGGAAGCTATAACTGGCAAGTGTGGCAAAAAATATAAACCAGGTACAGGCCGGGGTAACGGTAAGACCATTTAGCCGAAGGCTATGCCATCCCATTGCCGCGGCGCAAAGGGAAATAAAAAGATTGCTGAAGATAAAGAAGCGGAAGATCCGGACGGGCAGCTGCATATTACAGCAGTACGATCACCACAGGGTCGGAAGTTACAGTTTCACTGCGGTTGCCTTGTTTGTCGCGGACCGAAAAGTTGAATCGCAGGGTGTCATTTTCCACGGTACTCTCTTTCAGGAAGTCATAATCCAGCTGGAAAAAGATTTCACCCTCGTCTTTTGGCGGGAAATCCGGAAGGAGTGCGTTGATAGTATCGATTTTATCCTGGCCTGCAGGAAGCGGGAGCAGGTTGAGCCGGTTGATGATCGCAACGGCGCTGTCACCATTGATATCACCTTCCTTGTCGTAAAACTTAAGGCTGATCCGGAGTGCCTGGCCGGGATAGAGTTCTTTTGTACTGTATTCGGTTATTTCCAGCCGGGGCTTGCTTTCAAACTTATCTTTGCTGCAGGCAAAAGCAATAACGAGGAGTGAGCACACCATTAATACGGGAATCGTTTTCATGCCGCAGATTTGAGTTTGAACAAATATAACCCTTTTTAAGCCTACCGCTAATTTCATGGACCGTCAATGGAATGATAAAATTTTTGGAGTTACCGACCAGGGCTTTGAAGGCCTGGCCCTCCGGCTTTTTGAGTGGCAGTATTCAGGGAATGGGATCTACCGCCAGTTCTGTGATGCACTTGGCCGTCGTCCGGGCAATGTCGCGTCCATTCCGGAGATCCCGTTCCTTCCCGTGCGTTTTTTCAAATCATTTGATATCACGACAGGTAGTTTCACACCAGACGTTGTATTTGAAAGCAGCGGAACCACCGGGATGCTCAACAGCCGCCACCTGGTGAAGGATATCACCATTTATGAAGAAAGTTTTATGAAGGCGTTTACCCGGGTGTATGGTCCGGTGGAAGATCTCGTGATCATCGGGTTGCTGCCGTCTTACCTCGAACGGGGCAATTCATCGCTTGTATATATGGTGGACCGCCTTGTCCGCGCCAGCGGCAGGAAGGAGAGCGGGTTTTACCTCGATAACATGGCAGAGCTGGCGCAGACCCTTCGGGGGCTTGAAGCCGGCGGCCAGCGTTCGCTGCTCATTGGCGTCACGTTTGCGTTGCTGGATTTTGCCGCTTCTTTCCCGATGCCGTTACGGTTCTGCCAGGTGATGGAGACCGGCGGGATGAAAGGCCGTCGCCGTGAAATGGTCCGTGCCGAAGTGCAGGATATCCTGAAACAGGCATTTTCCCTGGAGACCGTCCATTCCGAATACGGGATGACGGAGTTGCTGTCGCAGGCATATTCCACCGGTGGGGGACTGTTCCGCTGCCCTCCCTGGATGAAAGTGGTGTTGCGCGAGGAAGAGGATCCGCTGGCTATCCGCGTTGCCGGGCAGGAGGGCGGCCGGTCAGGAACATTTACCGGGGCAGTTAATATCATTGACCTCGCCAATATCCATTCCTGCAATTTTATCGCGACTGACGATGCCGCCCGGCTGCATGGCGACGGCAGTTTCGAAATCCTTGGCCGGCTGGATCACAGCGATCTCCGCGGCTGCAGCCTGCTCAGCCTCTGAGTTGCAGCGGCAGGCAGGTGTGCAGGTCTTGCCAGTCCTGCGTTACGGGCAGGGGAGGGTTTCCCGGACAATACTTCAAACAACTTTTTTTGCGCTTCCGGCAAATTTCTTTGGTGAAATTGATGTTGGCTCACCGGAAACCCCTACTTTTGCACCCCGCCCGAAAGGACGGCAGCTCTCTGAAGAAGTCTTGAAGAACAAAAGGAGAAAAAGAAGGGAGAAAAAAGAACCAAAAGTTTGGTAGTGTGATTGAATCCCCTACCTTTGCAATCCGCTCCGAAAAACAGGAGCACAGTTCTTCGAAACAAGTTGATTTTCATACCAGTTGTGATGTTTTTTTCGAAAAGAAATTTGGGAAAAAAGTCAAAACAAATTTGGTTAGAAATACAAAGGCTCTTACCTTTGCCATCCGCTTGAAAAAACAGCGATGACAGGTACGCTACTGCGAAGCGGTAGTTGAGGCCAAAAGATCTTTGAAAGATTGGGAAACAATAGCACGTTACAACG
>SEAD01000231.1 GCA_004173355.1 Chitinophagaceae bacterium
AGTCCGTACTGGCCGCCCCTTCAAATAAATCCTTCGCCCATAGATAGGAATTTCGCTGGGTTGCAGGAAGGGTACTGAGGTTGCCAGCTGTTGCAATGGAAAGATCGTCACTGGAAATGATATGCAATCCCGGGCCGAAGTTCATTATTACCGCGTTGTTCAGCAACGCCTGCATCTCCTCCAGGCTGGCAGGAACAAGCAGCGATTGGTCAGGCTTTATTTCAAGATAGTCCTTTTTGCAGGACATCGATGCGATGAGCAGCCCAGCAGCTACGATCAAAGCATATATTCTAAGTTTTTTCATGTCGATTATTTAAAGTTCATTTTAACTCCCGCACTAATCCTTACCGGATAGCTTGCACCCTGGTTTTCAGGGTCAGTGTCAAATCTGGTTGCTTTCCACAGGATTCCAAGGTTCTGCGCATACAGGTAAACCTGGAGCGAACCGAAACGCAGCCTTGAAGCCTTTCCTGAATTTAGCATGTACCCCAACCGAATATCCTCCAGCCGGATGTTGTCAGCCCTATCGACCAAAACCGATGCGTATTTATACAAAAGATCCCTGCTTCCATTGGGCTGAAGAGGTAACGAAGGGACAAAGGTCCTATCTTCATCACCGGGCACCTGCCATCTAAGCCCATAGTCCCCGTGAGCAGAGGACAAACCATAGTTACTTCCATAGGTAATCGAATTCTTCCTGAAATAATGCCCTAGGCGGAACACCATGTTGACCGATAGCGTGAAATCCCCGTACCTTAGATCGTTGAATACCGCACCCTGACTGATTGGTCTGGCAGAACCGTGATATACCATTTCCTCTTCGGAGGTCTGGTTCAATATCCCGGGATAATCTCTGCTAGGAGTTCCGTTCAACCTTCCGATGGGATCTCCGTTAACTGCGTCCAGCCCCTCCCAACGGTAACTATAGATGCCGTAAAGTGGCCTGCCAACTTTTGGCAGGTACATTCCCGACTGTATCTGCCTTGCGACAGTGGCGACAGTGCTGTAGCTGGTCACCTGTTCACGGATGTAACTGTAGACAAGGTTGCTGCTCCATTTCAGTCTTCCTATCGTATTTGCCGTTCTTAGCGAGACATCAATCCCATGGCCGGAGGTATTGGCAATATTTCCTCTGAAAAGACTTATTCCGGAAGATGGCGGAACAGACGCGTCTCCGATCAAATCCATTCCCTGTTTACGAAAAAACTCTAGGCTTCCCGATATCCGATCGTTTCTGGACGAAAAGTCCAGCCCGAGATTGGCGATCCTTATCCGCTCCCAGCGAAGATCCGGATTGGGCGGATTAATGATCGTCGCATAGGGAAGATTGTACAAATAACCTGAAAAAGATGCAGTCGTAAATGCCGATACCGATTTGTTCACGCTGCCGTTATAGCCGAAAGTTGCGCGGAGCTTTAGGTTGGGAAGCCAATTCCATTTGTAGAAACTTTCCTTGGAAACATTCCAGCTCAGTCCCCCTGACCATAACGGAACCCCGTTCTGGTTTGTCTTCACGCCGAAAAGGTTGCTTCGGTCCAGTCTTGCACTGGCCGAGGCGGTCAACTTTCCGGCGAGGGTATAGGCCGCGTTGGCATAATAGGAAAGATAGCGGTCATTGAAAAGACTGGTTCGATCCATAAAGGGGATTGCCCCTTTGATCGCATTATCATAAAAAAGCGGTAAGGTCTGTTCGACATAGTCCACCATCCCGTTTTGCGCATGGCGCTCATCGTAACCATAATAACGCGAAGCTACACCGTCAGTGCGGGTGGATCGGACCTCAAAGCCCGCCAATGCAATCAGCTTGTGCTGCTGGGAAAACGTGCTTGAATAATCTACTTGGGAGCGGAACAACCTGCTTAACGAAGCCTGGCGTGAGATATCCAACACGCCTCCAAGCGGAACCGGTCTGACCAGCGTACCGCCTTCCAGCCTGCTGAAACGATTGACCAGCTCGCGGGCAAAATAGCTGTCCTTTGAAAAATGCGTCCGGTCCCGTGTACTAAGATATTGGTGCTGATAAATGGCCGAAACGTTAAATCCGTTAAACAAGCGGTACTTCAGCGAGCTGTTCAGCCTTACATTCTCCCTAGAAACGCCTGCATCCGTTCTGCCCATTTCCTCCAATGGCACGAACCTCCAGTCCAATAAACCTTTGCGCCCTGCTTCCTGAACAAACGATTGCCTGAAGTTTTTCACTACTTCCAAAGGCGTTCCATCCGCCCCGGCAAGTTCCGCATAAGGATATAGCGAACTGCCGGCAGTAGCATTTGAAGCCAAAGTAGCTACAATACTATTACGTGAAGAAGCGTTAAGCGAATAGTTCAGCCCAGCAACGAGCTCCAGCCTCCCCTTCAAAAACTTGAAATTATGCGTAGTGGAAATGGTTGTGCGTCCGTAGTCGTTTCCAACCTGCCCTTCCAAGTTCCGATCGTGGCCGGCCGAGATATAATAAGCATTGTTTGCCCCACCGCCGTCAATGCTAAGGGAATACTGCTGCTCAAAAGGTTTTCTGTACAAGTACTTTCCAAACTGTTTTCGGACATCAATATTTTTAAGTCGGGCAATCTCCTGGTCTATCCCGGCAGCATCAACGGGATTCGACTGCCTGCGTAGCAGCAGCTCCACTGCTGGCGTTAAAGGCTGGTAGCCACTGGAGAGTGCCGACTGGTAGTAGCCCTCGGCAAATAGGCGTTCCTCGATTCCGATATAGTCCGCCGAGGAAAGCTGCGGCCTTGCGTAAAGGTCAGGTCTTTCAGCAAGGGTCACGTTCGCCTGAACTCCCACACGGACCGCACGACCAGCGATACCTCTTTTAGAAGTAACCACGATCACCCCGTTTCCCGCCCTAGCTCCCCAGATGGAAGCCGCTGCTGCATCCTTCAGTACCGTAATAGATTCCACATCGTTAGGATTGATATCGGAAAGGTTCCCCTCGAACGGAAAATTATCTATGACGACCAAAGGCTCTGCATTTCCAAAAATAGTTCCCTGCCCGCGGATACTGAGCTCGCTTGTGCCCACCTTGTTGAAAACTAGGCCAGGAACGGTATGGTTAATCCTATCGATCACATTGGCACCAACACTTCTGTTCAGCAGTTCGTTGTCGACCTTCACAAATGATCCCGTAGCTCTTTCCCTATCAATTTGCTGATAACCTGTTGAAACCACTACCGCCTCCAATTCGGTTCTGAAAGGTTGAAGCGCAACAGTCAAAAAACCCCCAAAGGGCCCCGAAACCAGACTTGGCAAAAACCCGGTTGCGGAAACCTGCAGCGTATCACTGTTTCCGGCAGTCAGTTCAAAGCGTCCATCGGTCCCTGCCACCACGATCCGCGAACTGCCCTTTACCCTAATGGTTGCCCCCTCCAGGGGTATACTGTCAGGCAGTGCTATCACCCTGCCCCTAAGCGACTGCCCCAACGCCGGCACCGCTGCCAGCAGCAGTGCCCATAATATTAATTTCCTGTACATAAACTAATTTTTAGCATTTGAAACCCAACTACTATCACTTACTACCAGTACGGGTGTTTTTCTCTTCTCCCGGACCAGTTCCAGTCCATAGCCAGCCAAGCCCTTGTTGATCGACACCACGCTAGAAATGTCCCCTTCCACTTTCAGATCCACCTTTCCTTTGAACCCCGTTCCATCCACCACCGGCAAAACCTGACGTTGCAGGTACAGTACTTCTAGCCTGAGGGTCAATAGACCAATGTCCACGTTCCTGAGCTCGAATCCGAATGGACTGAACTGAGCATCCGCCTTTCCGCCAGCCGACGCAAACCGTTGCATCCGGTCGGTCCTTTTGAGCACCAGGCAATCCACCACCCGCTCCTCTACCGCTGCGCGGTAGCTTGGAAACAGCAAGGAAAGGTCGCGTTTCATCAAATCGAACATCCCTTCGGAAAGGCCCGCAGGCAACACAAGTTCATAACAAAAGGCGTTGCCACTTGCCAACCAGTCATCATAGGCCTGTCCCTTGGCTGATGAACGTAAACTAACCCCGCGACTTGTTTCCAGCAGCACCCTACTCCAGCCAAAATACCTGTTTCCAGCTCCATAGGCCAGGCGCATCAGCTGCAGCATGCTCAGGTTGTTCGCCGTCACCCTCCTGCCTTCTCCCTTTGTTTCCGGCAGAAAACTGTAGCCTGACTTTATGCCCGGAACGAAGCCTGCAAACAGCGAGTGGTATAACAGCGATGTACCGTTGCCCCCATTGCCAGCGATCAAAAGTGGGCGCGACGGATCATAATCCACTTTCAGATCCTTTTTCTGCGCCAGCTCGGCCTTTCCAGCAATCAAAGCGCCGATCTTTTCCTCTGTCAGCTCGTTCTGTCCGGTAATCGCCAGCACCTTTCCCTCCCCATCTATCCATACATAATGCGGCAGCACCCTATGGGGAAACAGCTTTCCCAAAACCGTATCCCCCACCACCATCGGCATCAGAAACCTCCCCAATGCCCTGTCCCGCTC
>SEAD01000092.1 GCA_004173355.1 Chitinophagaceae bacterium
ACATTGTTAAGGTTTTAATTTTCCGGAACTCGTAACCACTTAATTGGCAAAGTGTTTGTACTTTTAAAAATGCCGGGCCAAAAATAGCATTAATGGAACGAATACAGGCTTTGATCTCCAAATTAAAAGAACAGCATGAACGGAACGTACCAGGTTCCGAGATGCTTGCCACTGTGCAGCAACTCCACCAGGAACTGCTGCCCAGCCTGTCGCAACCTACCCCGCGTAATCCTTCCACATCAAAAATTTCAGTAGTAATGCCTGCCGGTATGCAGGCAGATACCTATCGCAAATACGCACCACAACCACAGGAAGATGAAGTGGTGGTTGCCGAGAAACCGGAAGAAAAACCGGAAACGGAAACCATCCTGGTTGACGAAGGTACCCTGTCAATCGTACAGGAGAACGGCCAGCTGGATATGGTGTTTGATCCGTTGCAGGAAATCCCGACTTTATCACAGCAGGTAAAAGGTGACGGCGAGTCACTGAATGATAAGCTCCGTCAGGGTAAAACGGAATTGCTGGAATTCCTGAAAGATTCACCCGTGAAAGACCTTCGCAAGGCGATCGGTATCAACGACCGGTTTTCATTTATCAACGAGTTGTTCCGCGGTGATGAGGCAATGTATGAACGCAGCATCAAAACCATTAACGGTTTCAATATTTATCCCGAAGCGGAATACTGGATTACCCGTGAGCTCAAAACCAAGCTGGGCTGGAATCCGGAGAATGAAGCGGTTTTACATTTCGACAGCCTCGTCAAGCGCCGGTTCTCCGCAATCTGATGCGTTCTGTTTTTTCAGAGTAATTTCTTTTCCCTGATATACCCGAGGATGGTTTCCGTGGCCCCGCGGTTTTGCTGTACATAAGCTGCAGCTGCATCCGCGCTGTTTTGCCATAAGGAAGGATTATTGTTGAATCCGCGCAGGATCTCCAGCATGCCCTCCGCATCATTGATACTGAATGCCGCCCCGGCATTGATCAGTCCGCTGGCCTCGCGGAATTTCTGGTGCACCGGTCCGAAAAAAACCGGACGTCCGTACACCGCCGCTTCCAGCGTATTATGGATGCCCTTTCCAAAACCCCCGCCGATATAAGTCAGGTGTGCATATTGGTATAGCCTTGAAAGCATACCGATATTATCGATCAGCAGTACATTGCCGGCTGACGGACCTGTGCCAAAACGGGTAAACCGGACCGCCTGTGGGAATGTGGCTTCCACCTGCAACAGGTGTTTTTCATCGATCTCATGCGGTGCAAGCACCAGTTTCCAGTCCGCGCCCAGTGCGTCCATCACCCGGGCAAGCAATGTTTCATCGGCCGGCCAGGTGCTGCCGGCCACTATCACTTTGCTGTTGCCGTCGAGAAATCGTTCCAGTTCCGGGATCGGTGCCGGCACAGCGGCAATGGCCGCCACGCGGTCGAACCGGGTATCGCCACTCACGGTAATCCGGTCGCCGAGTCCGATGGCCGACAGGAGTCTCCCGGATTCACGGTCCTGGACAAAGAGGTGGTCAAAACGCGTGAGCATCTTGCGTTGCAGCGCGCCGTACCATTTGAAGAAAGACATTTTTTCCCAGAACAGCGCCGATACAAGGATCAGCGGCATCTCACGGTACTTGATTTTTTTCAGGTAATAATACCAGAACTCATACTTCACGAAGATGACGAGTGCAGGGTTGACGATTTCGAGAAACTCCCGCGCAGCGGAAGCCCCGTCGGCCGGGAGGTAAAAGATATGGTCGGCGCCCTGGTAATTTTTCCGGTTTTCATAACCCGAAGGGGAGAAAAACGTGAGCAGGATCTCGTGCGCCGGATAGGCTGTTTTCAGTGCCTCGATAAGCGGGCGGCCCTGTTCAAATTCCCCGAGTGATGCGCAATGGACCCAGATCACCGCCGGTTTATGGGCAAAGGCGGCGCGGAGCCGCGGGAAAATGTCTTTCCGGCCCCGGATCCATAACTGCGCTTTGGGATTAAACAGCGATGCGATGGCGATGCCGATCCGGAAGAGAAAAAGGAAAATATTATAGGTCAGTACTCCCAACTCGTTGATATTAGGCGGATAATAAACTTAAAACGCAAAAGTAAACTGTCTGTAGGAAACTAGACGTATTTTACTATTTTTGCGACACTTTAAAGCACTTTAGTCCAAAGCAAAACCCAGGGTCCGCCTGTCCAGCTTTTGCTCGCCGTGAATTTCCCCAATTCTTATTTTATATGCGCCCTATACAAATGGTCGATACGCAGACGCAGTATCGCAAGATCAAGACTGAAGTTGACAAAGCCGTAATCGCTGTCATGGAAAGTTCTGCTTTTATCAACGGGAAACCGGTGAAGGACTTTGCGGCCAACCTGTCAGCCTACCTTGGAGTAAAACATACTATTCCCTGTGCAAATGGTACAGATGCCCTGCAGATAGCAATGATGGCGCTGGACCTGCAACCTGGTGATGAGGTGATTACGCCATCATTTACCTATGTAGCCACCACAGAGGTGATTGCATTGCTGCGTCTAACCCCGGTGTTTGTGGAAGTGGATCCGGAGACCTTCTGTATGGATCCCCGGTCATTTGAAAATGCAATTACCGCAAAAACAAAAGCGGTGGTACCGGTACACCTGTATGGTCATGCCGCACCGATGGATGAAATCATGGCTATCGCCAAAAAGCACAACCTGTATGTGATCGAGGATAATGCCCAGGCAATCGGTTCGGAATATACATCTGCTGATGGCTCCGTGAAAAAAACCGGGTCGATCGGGCATATCTCCGCCACTTCGTTTTACCCTTCCAAAAACCTGGGTGGGTTTGGGGATGGTGGTGCGTTATTTACCAATGACGATGGGCTGGCCGCAAAAATGACTATGATTGCCAACCATGGGCAGTCGCGCAGGTACTATCATGATGTGGTGGGTTGCAACAGCCGCCTGGATACGATCCAGGCCGCCATACTGGATATCAAACTCAGGGAACTCGACGGATATATCGCTGCACGCCGCGCTGCAGCTGATTTTTACGATAAGGCATTTGCGGGTGAACCTAAACTCGAAACCCCGCACCGAGCCGCATACTCACAGCATGTATTCCACCAGTACACGCTGAAGCTGACGCAGCCGGACAACACAGCTGCTACACGTAACGCATTGCAGGAATACCTCGCAGCGGCAGGCATTCCATCCATGATCTATTATCCCGTGCCGGGCCATCGCCAGCAGATGTTCGCGCAGTCAGGTGTATCGCCGGTTGATTTGCCGGTGACCGACCGGCTGACCGACCAGGTAATCTCGCTGCCGATCCACACGGAAATGGATGAAGAACAACAGGCATTTATCAGCGGTAAAGTATTGGAATTTTTCGCACAATCATAAACTCTATAAACTGAACATTCATGAAGATCGCAGTAGTCGGTACAGGATACGTAGGATTAGTTACAGGAACCTGTTTCGCAGAAACAGGTAACACCGTAATCTGTGTTGATATCGATATCAACAAAGTCAATAAACTGAAGAACGGGGAAATCACCATCTATGAACCCGGACTTGAAAAATTATTCCTCCGTAACCTCAAGGAAGAGCGACTCCAGTTTACCACGGACCTGGCTGCGGGTGTGCAGGACGCGGAGATTATTTTCCTTGCGCTGCCAACGCCTCCGGGTGAAGATGGTTCAGCTGACCTGAAATACATCCTCGGTGTAGCGGAAGACCTTGGAAAGATCATGACTGACTACAAGGTGCTCATCGATAAAAGTACCGTGCCGGTTGGTACTGCAGAGAAAGTGCATGCCGCCGTACGCAAAAACTTCAAAGGAGAATTCGACGTGGTTTCCAACCCGGAGTTCCTCCGCGAAGGTGTGGCAGTGGACGATTTCATGAAACCCGACCGTGTGGTGATCGGTACCAATTCCGATCGTGCACGCAAACTGATGGGTGACCTGTATGCACCGTTTGTGCGCCAGGGTAACCCGGTCATCTTTATGGATGAACGTTCTGCCGAGCTGACAAAATACGCGGCCAACTCGTTCCTTGCCACAAAGATTTCATTCATGAACGAAATCGCGCGTCTCTGCGAACTGCTGAATGCGGATGTGGACATGGTCCGTCGTGGTATCGGCAGTGATGAACGCATCGGTAAACGTTTCCTGTTCCCGGGTATCGGTTACGGTGGAAGCTGTTTCCCGAAAGACGTACAGGCACTCGTTAAATCTTCTACCGAAGTAAACTATGAGTTCAAGATCCTCGAAGCGGTAATGGATGTGAACGAAGCCCAGAAGCTGCACCTGATGCCGAAGATCAAATCCTATTTCAAGGATAACCTGAAGGGCAAACACTTTGCACTGTGGGGACTTGCATTCAAACCCAATACGGATGATATCCGCGAAGCACCGGCTTTGTATATGATCGATGCACTGGTGGAAGCAGGCGCAACGGTGTCAGCATTTGACCCCGAAGCCATGCCCAATGTGAAAAAAGTAATTGGCGACAAGATCACTTATACCGAAAACCAGTACGCGGCATTGCAGAATGCGGATGCACTGATCATAGCAACCGAGTGGAATGAATTCCGTACACCGGATTTCCTGAAGATCGTATCAACACTGAAGAATAAAGCAATTTTTGATGGCCGTAACCTGTTTGACGTAGCGGCGATCAGGGATCTTGGTTTCCATTATGAAAGTGTGGGACGTATCTCTGTCAAATAAACCAAAAACTACCACCATGTCTCAAAAAAGAGTGCTCATCACCGGGGCCGCAGGTTTCCTGGGTTCACATCTCTGCGACCGCTTCATCAGGGAAGGGTATGCAGTCGTTGCGATGGACAACCTGATCACGGGTGATATGAAAAATATCGAGCACCTGTTCAGCCTCCCGCAATTTGAATTTTACCATCACGATGTGACCAAGTTTATCCATGTGCCGGGTAAGATCGATTACATCATGCACTTTGCATCACCTGCAAGTCCGATCGATTACCTGAAAATCCCGATCCAGACACTGAAGGTGGGAGCAATGGGAACGCATAACTGTCTCGGTCTTGCAAAAGCAAAAGGGGCACGTATGCTGGTGGCATCCACCAGTGAAGTATATGGCGATCCGCTGGTACATCCGCAGACGGAAGAATACTGGGGAAATGTAAACCCGGTGGGACCACGCGGCGTGTATGATGAAGCCAAACGATACATGGAATCGATCACGCGTGCCTACAATACTTTCCATGGTGTGGAAACACGCATCGTGCGGATTTTTAACACCTATGGTCCGCGGATGCGGCTGAATGACGGGCGCGCCCTTCCGGCCTTTATCGGGCAGGCATTACGTGGGGAGGACATGACCGTATTCGGGGATGGTTCACAGACCCGCAGTTTCTGTTATGTGGACGACCTGATTGAAGGTATTTACCGGTTGCTGCTAAGCGACTATGAAATGCCGGTCAATGTGGGCAACCCCAATGAGATCAGCCTCAAGGATTTTGCAGAAGAAATCCTGGCGCTTACCGGCAACAAGGTGAAGATCGTGTATAAACCACTGCCGGTGGATGATCCCAAACAACGCAAACCGGACATCTCAAAAGCTCAGTCCATTCTTGGATGGGAGCCGAAAGTGGACCGGAAAGACGGACTGAAAATCACGTATGATTACTTCCGCTCACTCCCTGAATCAGAATGGGCACGTCAGCCAAAGGAGTTCCAGAGCAGTAAATAACTGGCAGTTTCACAGACAACCTGAATACTATTTATGCCGTTTAGCATAACAGACCTTCCGGGCCTCCTGGTGTATGAACCCAGGGTGTTCGGCGATAACAGGGGATATTTTTTTGAATCGTACAATGAACAGGTGTTTGCACAGCAGGGCGTCCATACCCGGTTTGTGCAGGATAACCAGTCGCACTCGACCTATGGGGTTATACGTGGACTGCACTACCAGCTCAACCCGAATGCCCAGGCAAAACTGATCCGTGTGCTCAGCGGCCGCATCCTTGATGTGGTAGTGGACATCCGGAAAGGCAGCCGCACATTCGGGCGGCATTTCGCCGTGGAACTTTCCTCCGATAATAAAAAACAACTGTTCATCCCGAGGGGATTTGCCCACGGGTTTTCGGTGCTGTCTGACATAGCGGATATCTCCTACAAGTGTGATAACTTTTACAGCAAGGAAAGTGAAGCCGGTCTCCGGTTTGATGATCCGGCGCTGGGGATCGACTGGCAGGTGCCGCATGATCCGGCAAAAGTCTCAGGGAAGGATCTTGAACTCCCCGGGATAGAGGATTGTGTGACCAACTTCGTGTTTGAAGACTGAGGGTTCCCCCAAACAGGAAAGCATGTCGACCAACTGGTATAGACATGCTTCACCTGAACCGTCCAGGGATTATTTTAAAACACTGCGGATCGCCCGTCTGTGATTTTATTTTTTTTACAGCCAGTCCCCGGGGACTGGCTTTTTTCTGACTACAAATTTACCCCCGGGTTTAACCGCAGGCAATAACCTGTTTGTGGTATTATCGGTGTTAGCAAAAAATAATCCGGCTGTCACGGCAGCGTTGGGAATTTTTCAGGAGATTGGAACCACTGTTCGCCAAAACCCAAGCTTATGCTCAATCGAAGGAATTTCCTCCGCAATGTTGGCCTTACTGGTTCCGTGCTCGCCGTGCCACCGGCTATTCTCGCCAGTCCCGGCACCCCGGCTACCCAGACTCCCGCCAGCCTCGAAATCATCCTCAGGGGCCGCGTAACTGGTGGGGGACAGGGCATTGCCGGTATAGCCGTATCGGATGGTTCCAGCGTAGTGGCCACAAATGAAAAGGGTGAATATGAATTTCCGTCCACGGTCAACACGGAATTTGTGTTTATTTCCATCCCCTCCGGTTATGAAATCCCTGCAAAAGATGGCATCCCCGAATTTTACCGGCAGCTGAAGAAACCCTCCGGTACCGTGGTCAATGATTTTGAACTGGAGAAACTTGCAGGTGACGACAGCAAACATGTGCTCGTGGTCTGGGCCGATACGCAGATGGCCACAAAGGAAGATGCCGCACAACTCAGGACAAAGGTGGTGCCCGACCTGAAGGAATTGCTGGGCAACTATCCGCAGGGTACCCAGTTTGTTGGTCTGGGTTGCGGCGACCTTATCTGGGATAAGTTTGAAATTTTTTCCGATTACCGCGAAGCCGTGGCACAGACCGGTATACCGTTTTATAACCTGATCGGTAATCACGATCTTGATTTTGATGCGCGTTCGGATGAAAATTCGGCGATCACGTTCAAGCGGCAGTTTGGCCCCACCTGGTATTCATTCAACCGTGGTGCGGTGCATTATATCATGCTCGACAATGTATTCTTTGTGGGTGTCGGGAAAAAATACATTGGTTACCTCAGTGAACAGCAGTTACTCTGGCTGGAACAGGACCTGGCGCTGGTGAAAAAAGGGGCTACCGTGATAGTGGGTATGCATATCCCGACGGCAACAGGTTTATTCAAACGCCAGAAAAAGGAAGAGGAGTTCGGGATGTTCCTCTGCAATCGTAAACAACTGTACCGGATCCTGCAGCCATACCAGGTACATATTATGAGCGGCCACACCCATTTCAATGAGAACTGGGAACAGCCTGGTATCATGGAACACAACCATGGGGCGGTATGTGGTGCCTGGTGGACCGGTCCCATCTGCAGTGATGGCACCCCCGCGGGTTATGGGGTGTACGAGATCGATGGTACCGATGTGCGCTGGTATTACAAGTCAACCGGCTTCACGCGCGATAAACAATTCCGGATTTACCAGAAGGGAAGGGTGAAGGAATTTCCTGCGGAAATTGCAGTGAACGTGTGGAACTGGGATCCGAAATGGAAAGTGGAATGGCTGGAAGCTGGCGTGGTAAAAGGAAATATGGTCCAGCGCGTAGGCATGGATCCCTGGGCGGTTGAATTGTATGAAGGCAAGGAATTGCCGGTTAAACAAAAATGGGTGGAGCCGACGCTGAATGATCACCTGTTTTTTGCGCGGCCATCTGCCGGGGCCAGACAGGTCACTATCCGCGTGACAGACCGTTTTGGCAAGGTGTACGAGGAGAACGTATAAGTATCATTCCGTACGCAGGCTCTTCACCGGGTTTACCAGTGCGGCTTTAACCGACTCATATCCCACCGTAAGCCAGGCGATGCCCAGTGCTGCCACCGCGGCTATCACAAATACCAGCCATCCGATTTCAATATGGTATGCAAATCCCTGCAACCAGCTGTTGATCGCAAACCAGGCAAGCGGGGTAGCGATGAGGATAGATAACAGGATTAGCCGTGTGAAACCGGTTGACAGCAGGTACACAATACTGGCAACTGATGCGCCCAGTGCCTTACGCACACCGATTTCCCTGCGACGTTGTTCGGCCATGAATGCCGAGAGGCCGTACAAACCCAGGCAGGAGATCAGGATCGCAAGTATCGAGAAAATATTAAAGAGGGTACCCAGCCGCTGCTCCCCGCGATAGAGGTTGGCAATATCCTGGTCCAGGAAATTATAGGAAAAAGGATAGGCCGGGTTCAGGCGCTGGCTGATTTTTTCCATTGCAGCAATGGTGGCTTCGGTATTTCCACGACCTGCCCTGACCATCACGTATCCTCCCCAGGTGTTCAGGTTGACGATCAGCGGTTCAATGGGTTCCTGTACCGGTTTGAAATTGAAATCCTGTAACACACCGATGATACTTCCCCTGCGCCCCCAGAGGGTAAGGGGTTTACCTATCGCTTCTTCTTTCCGGATACCCATCACGGCAAGGGCTTTTTCGTTGACGAGATAGTTGGTTGAATCGCCCCGGAATTCAGGCGCATAACCACGGCCGCCCAATAGTTTCATGCCAAGTGTCCCGACAAAATTTTCACCCAGTGCCATCGTGGGAAATACCACCTGGCTTTTTGGATCCTTACCATCCCATTCAACGGCAATAGTGCCTGATTGCAGGTTGGTCGGCAGGTTATCTATCAATGTAAAATTGCTGGTCAGCGGATCCTGTGTGAGTGCGGAACGCAGCGCATCGAGGCGTTCACGCATGTCACCGGTGATGGAGATATACAAGAGGTTCTCCCTGTCGAAACCCATACTCCGGTTGCGGATAAACTGCAGCTGGCGGTAGACCACCAGGGTGCCAACGAGCAGGACAATGGAAACAATAAACTGGGTCACCACCAGGCTGTTCCTGAATACCAGGCTTCCACCGGCCTTGCGCAGACTGCCTTTCAGGACTTTCACCGGCCGGAAGCCGGACAGGAACAGGGCAGGGTATGAACCCGACAGGAGACCCGTAAACAGGGTGATACCGAGTATGCCCAGCCAGAACTGTCCGTCCATGGCGCTGTAGGGGATGTCTTTTCCTGCAACGGAACTGAACAGTGGCAGGAATACGAGCAACAGTGCGATGGCGATCAGCAGCGCGATAAGCGATATGATCATCGATTCGCCGAGGAACTGGAAGATCAGCTGCTGGCGCAGTGCACCGGATACTTTACGGATCCCTACTTCCCTTGCACGGCGTGCTGAGCGTGCCGTGGCGAGGTTCATGAAATTGATACAGGCAACCACGAGGATAAAGATGGCTACTACCAGGAAGATGTTTACATACTGCACATTCCCATGTCCGGGCAGGTCAACCTGCAGGTGTGAATGCAGGTGGATATCGGTAAGCGGCTGCAACCGGAAGCTCACCTGGAATTCGGGCATCTTTGTTTTGTAGAGTGCATTCATCTTCGCAGTAATTGTGGCTACTGATTCGGCACTGTTACTGTTTGGATCAACCAGCAAGTATGCATAGAAGTTGAAATTGTCCCATACCTGTTCCTTAAGATCCCGGTTGCTGTTTGCAATCGCATCCATCGGCATGATAAAATCAAACTGCAGGTGTGAGTTGCCGGGTATATCTGCAAACACACCGGTCACGGTGACGGGCGTGCTGTTGTCCTTACGCAGGACCTGGCCCAGCGCCGGCTTGTCACCAAAGTATTTCACGGCCATCGATTCGGTCAGCAGCACCCCGTCAGGTCTTGACATCGCGGTAGCCGGATTACCTTCTTTCAGGCGGAAAGAAAACACTGTGAGTAAAGTGCTGTCGGCGTAAAATACCTGTTGCTCCTCAAATTTGCGGTTGCCTGATTCAAACAATGTCGGGCTGGGATGCGAGAAGCGGACATAGTTGCGGATGGCCGGAATTTCTGCCTTCAGCGTGGGGGACATGATACCCGGATTGACCGCCGCCTGAAAATCATTCGCTGCACAGGTGATACGGTAAATCTCGCCTGCACTGGCATGGAAGCGATCGTAACTTTTTTCATGGCGCACCCAGAGCAGGATCAGTACACTGCAGGCAATGCCTACCGATAACCCCGCGATATTGATGAACGAATAGGCTTTGTGCCGGAGGATATTGCGCAGTGCAATTTTCAGGTAGTTGCGGAACATGGTTATGGTTTTGGGTGAGCAATTGCCAGCCAATCCGGTGTTACCGGGCACCACTATGACGTTGTCCTGCGGGAAATGTTACAGCCTGGATTATTTTGCTGCCGGTACGTAATGGGCAACCAGGAGGCCGGAAGGGTAGGTCCGGGAATGCGTCAGCGACAGCGGCTGCTGTTGCTGTTTACCAAACTGCGGCCTGCCTTCACCGAGAAACAACGGCATGATCCTGAACTGGTACTCATCGATCAGCCCTGCTTCCATAATTGCCTGGGAAAGGGAGATGCTGCCCCAGAGCACCAGGTCTTTGCCGGGTTGTTGTTTCAGCCGGCGGATTTCTTCCACCGCATCCGTATGCACGATCCGGGCGGGTTCCCATTTGCCCCAGGGGGCGGATTCAAGGGTGGAGGAGAACACTACTTTGGGGATGCTGTTCAGTGTGCCTGCCACAATCTCTGTTACCGGGTCAGCATCCGGCCAGAACTCCACGAACATTTTGTAAGTGCTGGCACCCAGCAGGATAGTGTCAAATCGTTGCATTTCGTCGAGCAGGTCCTTATCAGACCCCGCAGCCCATTTTGGGTCCGCAAAAAATCCGGTGCCGTTGTTTTTGTCTGCGGCAAATCCGTCGAGTGAGATAAACTGCTGGAAAATAAGCTTGCGCATAGGCTGGGTTTTACAGCGGGCGACAAAATCCCTGCCACTGTAATTTTTCTGGATAATTGTGTAGATTTAAACTTCATCAAACCAAACACTATGGGCTTTATTGAACGTTTTTCTGCCGGCTGGAAAATTGCAATGAGCAGTTTCAGGGTACTGAAAGAAAAAAAGGAACTCGTTATTTTCCCGATGATCTCCAGTATCTCCATCCTCCTGGTATTCGGGTCGTTTTTCTCTGCACTTTTTTTCAGTGGTTTTTTTGAAAGCACCGAGTCGGAGGATTTTAATTCATGGCTGAATTACCTCGTGATGTTTGTTTTTTATGTGCTCAACTACTTTATCATTGTGTTCTTCAATATGGCACTGGTGCATTGCACCCGTTTATATTTCAGGGGAGAGGAAGTGTCTGTGGCTGCGGGCATCCGATTCAGCATGAGCCGCATCGGCGCTATTTTTTCATGGGCGCTCTTTGCCGGTACCGTAGGGCTGCTCCTCCGTGTGGTGCAGGAAAACCTGGGTACCCTCGGTAAAATCCTGATCGGACTCATCGGTGCGGTGTGGAGTATCATGACTTTCTTTGTGGTGCCTATTATCGCTTATGAAAATGTGGGACCGCTTGATGCTGTCAAACGTTCCTCACAGATGATGAAAGAAAAATGGGGAGAAAGCCTGGGTGCCAATTTCAGTTTCGGTATCATCCAGTTCCTGGCAATCCTTGCCACGGGAGTATTGTTTTTTATGGTTGGATATTTTATCAGCCCCATTGCCGGTATCGTCCTTGGAGTGCTCGCGGGATTTGTCGTGTTCTCGGTGGTGAGTGCCGCGCAGGTGGTGTTTATCAGTGCTGTTTACCATAATGTAAACGGGGACCTCGTAAAACATTTTGACCAGCAGATGGTGGACAATCTTTTTGCCCGTAAGTAAGCCCTGTTTTTACATAACTATAACCTTTTAAGGGCCGGTGTTTTCGTAACTTCAGGTTACTATGAAAACACCGGCTTTTTTATTCTTCCTTCTCGCCATATCCAGCACTGCTGCGGCATCCGGCCCGGATCCCGCAGACCCCCGGCCACTTTCATCGTACAGTTATCCCATATTTGTCCTGAGCGGAAAGGAACAGTTTACCGGCACTGGTTTTTTTTACCTGTCGGGTGATACCACTTACCTCGTGAGTAATTACCATGTCATCAAAGGCATGAGCCCGGTTCGCCAGAAGATCAATTTTGTTTCAGATACCCTGTATCTTAAATACCCGGTAACCGGCAGTAGTGAAACGCGTTTGCTGGCAATCGATGTCAGTGAGCCGGTGACCGGGGAGACCGAGGTGTTCAGTATGGTCAACCGGATCGACCTGCTCAAAATCCCTGTCTTATTACCTGCTGACGCGCAGGTCAGTTACATCAATGACCTCGTGGATGCAACCGTGTTTGATAGGGAACCCGAAGAAGTACTGGTGTATGGCTTTCCCACAGGCAGCGGTGCGGTACCGGTGTTTTATTCCCGTCAGCAGAAGCTCGAGGGACGTGTAAATCCCGATGGATTTGAAGAATACAATTCTTCCATGCGTCTCAATTTTCCGGATGCATCCGACAGCGCGCGACGTGTCATCAGTAATACTTCCCGTTACTACTACTTCCTGCGGCCATTTGCAGCCCAGGGTTATTCCGGGGCACCCGTGATTGGACGATTTGTGTTACCTGATGGCCGATCGGTTTATCGTTTTATGGGCGTGGTATTTGCCGGACAGCCTGCCACGCGACAGACCTGGGCAATCAAAGGTTCGGTCGCGCTGGACTACCTTGGCGGGGAATAATTTTTTGCCAGGTTGTAACATCCTTCACCGGTATCCGTATATGCAGGGAAATCAACCCCTGCTATGTTTACCAGCTTCTTCAGGATTGCGTGGCGTAATATGATCCGCGCAAAAGGATTCACTGTTATTAATATCACCGGGCTTATTGTTGGGATGGCCAGTGCCATCCTGATTATGTTATGGATCACCAATGAAGTGAGTTTCGACCGGTTCCACGCCAGGAAGGACCGGATCTATGAAGCATGGAACAAGGCAGTTTTCAGCGGCGAAATGAATACCTGGAATACCACACCGCAGATCCTTGCACGCACGCTGGAGAAAGACCTGCCGGAAGTGGAAACGGCGGTGCGGGTGGACTGGACGCAGAATTCACTGCTGACTATCGGCGAACAGCGAATGACCATACCCGGCAATGTGGTTGACTCCAATTTCCTGGAAGTATTTAGTTTCCCGATGGTAAAGGGAAACATGAAATCGGCGCTGGACAACACTTTCTCGATCGTGCTTACTGAAAAACTTGCGCGGAAATTGTTTGGCAGGGAAGATCCGATGGGGAAAATTGTCAGGGTGGATGAGACCGACAATTTCACTGTTACCGGAGTGGTGGCAGACCTGCCCAACAATACCCGTTTTGATTTTGAATACCTCATTCCCTGGGCTTACAAACATTACCGTAACGATGATGACGAAAACTGGGGCAATAACAGTACACGTACTTATGTGCTGCTGAAGGAAAACGCGAGCCTCGCATCTGCGAATGCGCAGATGAAGCTGTTGAAACCCCGGTATGATAAAACGGAACCGAAGTGGGAGATGTTCCTTTACCCGATGGATCGCTGGCACCTGTATTCCAGTTTCGACAATGGAGTGGAAGATGGCGGCGGCCGGATCACTTTTGTACGGATGTTCGGGATCGTGGCGGCTTTTATCCTGCTGATTGCCTGTATCAATTTCATGAACCTGAGTACCGCGCGCAGTGAAAAACGTGCAAAGGAAGTGGGCATCCGCAAAGTGGTCGGTGCACAGAGGCATACACTGATCGGGCAGTTTATCGGGGAGTCGACATTACTTTCCTTTATCGCCTGCGTGTTTGCGGTATTGCTGGTACAGGTGGTGCTGCGCCCGTTTAACGGGCTGACGGATAAACAGCTGGCGATCCCTTATGGCGACTGGAGTTTCTGGTTGTATGTATTGGGTTTTATCCTGCTGACCGGTTTGCTGGCGGGAAGTTATCCTGCATTTTTCCTGTCTTCCTTCCAGCCGGTAAAAGTCCTGAAGGGCACCTTCCGGCGCTCGCAGGCAGTATTTAACCCAAGGAAGATCCTGGTAGTGCTGCAATTTACTTTTGCTATTGTACTGATCATCTGCACCATCATCGTGAAGCAACAGATCGGGCATGCGCAGGACCGGCAATCGGGGTATGACAAAAACAACCTGGTATACCACGTGTTTACCGGCGATATCGGGAAAAATTATGAGCTGATAAAAAATGAATTGCTGACTACCGGTGTGGCGGCCTATGTGACCAAGACCAGCTCGCCGATCACACAGAGCTGGAGTGATGGCTGGGGACAGGAGTGGGAGGGGAAGGATCCAAATGATAAAACTGATTTCTTCCGCTTCAATGCAGACGACGGGTTGGGTAAAACAGCCGGGCTGGAATTTTTGCAGGGACGTGATTTTGACCTGCGCCGTTTCCCGACTGATTCTACCGGTATGATCATCAATGAATCTGCGCTGAAAGTGGTGAAGTTTAAAGAGCCCATCGGAAAAGTCATCAAGGACAACGGCACCGACTGGCATATCGTGGGTGTGATCAAAGACTTTATCCTCACTAATCCGTATGCCCCGACCAGGCCGATGCTGATTGCAGGTGGCAAAGCCTGGTTCAGCACGATCATGATCCGCTTCAATTCCGCAAATGGCACTGCATCGAATATTGCTTCAGCGGAAAAGATTTTTAAACAGTATAACCCCAAATACCCCTTCGATTACAAGTTCGTGGATGAAGAATATGCCCGCAAGTTCAATGCAGAAGCAAGGATTGGAACGCTGGCCGCATTGTTTGCCGGGCTGACGATTTTTATATCCTGTCTCGGCTTGTTTGGTCTCGCAATTTTTATGGCCGAAACCCGGATCCGAGAAATCGGTGTGCGTAAGGTGCTGGGAGCATCGGTCAGCGGACTGGTTGCTTTATTATCAAAGGATTTCCTGCGGCTGGTACTGATCGCTTTTATCCTGGCAACCCCGATTGCCTGGTGGGCCATGCATTCATGGCTGAGCGACTACCAGTACCGCGTGGCTATACAATGGTGGGTGTTTGCGGGTGCCGGTCTGGTGTCCCTGCTGATTGCACTGGCTACGGTGAGTTTCCAGGCAATCCGCGCGGCATTGATGAATCCGGTGAAGAGCCTGCGCTCGGAATGATCAGCGGATAAGTATGACCGTGCCTTTGCGGATCACTGGCCGGGGGTCTGATTCGAAATTATAACGGAGCATCCAGACATAGGCTGCGGCTGGTTGCTTCACACCGTTGAGGGTACCATCCCAGCCGCGACCCGGATTCCGTGAAATGAATACCGGCTGTCCCCAGCGATTCATTATCCGCAGTTCGAATGAGGTGACCGGTGCAGATGCCGTTACGCGGAACAGGTCATTGATCCCGTCTGCGTCCGGGGTGAAAGCCGTGGGCACAAACATTTCCCGGCCGCAGCTTTTATCGGTGATGGCAAAGACATCACTGCCTTCGCAACCATCATTATTTGTAACGGTGATGCGGTAGTTGCCGGGTTTAGTTATTTCAAAGGTTGGACTGGAAGACTGGCCGTTTTCCCAATTATAGGTACGGAAGTTTCCATTGAGCCGGAGTGTTGTTTTTTCCCCATAACAAATCGCCGAATCGCTGAAAGTGGTGAAGGCAGCTGGTTTTGCTGACAGGCGCGTGATCAGTACGGTATCCGATGCCATGCAGTCGAATGAATTGGTAACGCTGACCCGGTATTGTCCGGTAGTGCTGATACTGATAGATGCGCTGGTGGAGTTATCCTGCCAGAGATAGTTTTTCATCCCGGGCGGGGCGTTGAGGATCGTTGCTCCCGGGCTGCAGATAAAGTTGACATCGGGTAACCTGATATCGGGTTTTGGGTTTTTTGTAACCAGTACACTGTCGGTCTGGAAACATACCCCATCCTCGGAAGCACGCACCCTATATAGTCCGGTTTCATCCACCACCAGTTCATTACCTGTTGCGCCATTACTCCATTCAACGCTGGTAAACACCGAAGGCACGCTGAGCGTGGACGTTTCTCCCGCACAGAAAGACTGCTGTTTAACCAGGTCAAGTGTATTTGCCGAAGGCGTATAGCTGACCTGGTGGAGGCCGGCAAAGATCTGGCAGCCGGTGCTGATGCTCGCGGTGAGGAGCGCGGTGCCGGGTGTATGGAATGTGATGTAGATGATGCTGTCGTTTACCTGTTCAATATCGCCGATGGGCTGGTCGAGTGACCAGCGCACGGGCAGGTCACAGGGTCCGTATTCAAATTTGTAGCGTAACCTGTCGCCGGGTTTGCAGATCTGTTTCTCCCCGGTGATGCGGAGTGGTCCGGGTACACATTGATTGATGCAGGGAATGATCGACCGGTACAGATCCGCTTCATACATCCGGACATCCGGTGTCATTGGTGCTTCAAATTGCATCACGAAAAAATCGAAGAGTCCGTTTACGTTGTTGTAGCCGACAGAGTCCTTGAATGCAAGTGGCAGTGCGGTGCTGCTGCAGTTGGTGGTTTGTCCGTAAGCGCTGGTGCGGATCAGCATCAGGTGTTTTTTGGGATTGCCGGTAGTGAAGTCCGGACTGAATCCCACGGCGAGTGCACCGTCATCTGCGGTGGGCAGCAGTTTCATGATTGTCTGCCGCTCGGGCAGGGGGAACCGGTTATTCCAGCTCATAACTGCCGCGGGATCCACACGGGAAATGGAGACATCTTCTGCCGTCATGTAATTGCTCAACCAGAGTAAAGAGCCGCCGTCGGGGATCGGAACAGGGTAGAAGAATTGTTCCGGTGAATCCGGTCCGAATTCGGGCAGTTGTTTATTTTCTATGATTGCAAATGCATGGCTGACCCGCACACGGTTGTAGATGCGCAGTCCGGGCGTGAGGGATTGTGCCCCGATTTCATAACCGGTGGCATTTTTCTCGATGCTGCGGAATCTTGTATCCGTTGTATTTCCCAACTGGAAAAAAACATGTCCGACGCCATTGCCATTTATTGCGTCAATCCGTTGCAGGAACCCTGCGCGGATTCCTGTTGAAGGCCTGACGGATGAACCGGCTATGACCAGCACACCAACATCGGCTACCATGCCGGTTGCTTCATCATCCTGCCCTTGTGTGAAAACATGCGACCATTCGAAGTTCCCGGTGCCGTTTACTTTCAGGACGAAGCCACGTGAACGTGGATTGTTATTGGCGAGACGTAATGTTTTTACACCGGCCACTGCAAGACCGCCATCGGGGGTCTCTACCAGGGCACGAGCGAGCAGTTCGGGGCTGGTCAGTCCGGGCTCGGTGGAGATATCGCGGAATCGCTGCATCCACCGGATGGAGCCGATCGCGTCCAGTCGCAGGATAACCAGCGCGCTTACCCCGTTGATACTCTGGGTGCCTGCTACGGCGAGGTCGCCCCCGTTCATTTCAATAATCCGGTGGAATACAAGGCCATGGTCCATGTACGTTTTTGACCAGCGTGGTACACGGGGGTTGATAAAACGGGAAATTTTTGCGTGGGAGTAGTTGGTGCCGCAGACCAGGACATCACCGTTGGCTGCGTTGGCTGCATCCCAGGGGATATAATCCCCGCTATCTTCCCAGAGGATCCGCGTGTGGTCAGCGCATTGCTGTGTGTGGGCCGGACCGGGGATGGCCAGGAGGAACAACAGCAACAGCAGGGTTCCTGCACAGCGAATGGCAATTCCGCGAGAGGTGGTGACAACCGATTTCATGGTGAGGCAGGCAGCAATGGTTAGGTATAAATGTAACTGATCTGCCCGTAAAACCGCCCTGAATCCGGCGCCCCGGTTATTAGCCGGTATTGCCCGGCCTGCGGAACCGGCGGGTAATCATTTTCCAGTCACGCTGGTGGCGTACGGCCACCATGTCAAAATACTGGTTCGCTAAATTATACCAGGGGTTAAAGGCACCTGCCTGTTCGTCAATCTGGCGGATCTGCTGCCAGAGGGTAACAATCTTGTTCATCACCGGATTTTAAAGTTCAACGTTAAAATATCAGTTTCCGGTGAGATTCAAAAGAGGCGTAGGGGAAAAATTTAAGGCCCTGTGAGATCGCTCATTTCAATTTGCGGCTGAGAATCCTGGGATTCGATACTGCCGTTTACGAGGCAGGAGGCAGGGTCGTGCAGGAAGATACTATCCGATTGGCTGAGATTTACTATTGCTGCTTGTAAATGTAATCTGATTGCCCGCATCAGGTAGGGATCAACGCCGGACGTAAATAAAAAAACCCGCTCAAAGAGCGGGCTTCATTTTTAACCTGTTGACCCATAAGGATTCGAACCTTAAATGACTGAACCAAAATCAGTAGTGTTACCATTACACCATGGGTCAATCCGTTT
>SEAD01000093.1 GCA_004173355.1 Chitinophagaceae bacterium
GTCACATCAAATACATCTGAAAAAGGGATGTCTGAAAGTTTACCAAATGTCCTCTGGTTGTAACAGGCCAGCAGGTAAGTCTCTGCCAGGGTAAAATTAGCCTGGGCATTGGCTCCATCAAGACTGGTTCCCATAGTCAGGTACACCAGGCCGAGAAGGCCGTTGGCGGCCTGCATGGATACGCGGCCTTTGCCATTTTCCGGATGGCGAACGGGCAGGTTACTGGCCAGCACATCCAGGAGGTCGGTCACGATCTGGTCGTAGACCACCTGGCGGGGCTGGCGGACAGTCAGCGCCGCAGCCTGCTCCTTGGTCGTGATCCGCTCTGTTACCACGGGTACATCACCAAACTCCTTTACGAGGTTATAGTACATGTAGGCACGGATGAACTTCAGTTCGGCTTTATAGATAGTCCGGTTTGCTTCGTTGGCAAATGTCACGCCATCGATGAGCGACAGCACGAGGTTGGCCCTGGAGATCGGCAGGTAGAGCGCCGTCCAGTGGCTCTGCAGGTAACTGTTGCTGGGCACTATCGAGAAAGCGCTGAACTGGAAAGGTTCGCCATTGTTAGACTGGTTATCGGTCGTGTTCACATCATCTGCACGGTCGTCGGTCCAGAGTGCGGCACCCTCACCCACGCAGTTGCCTGAACGGAGTGACTGGTATACACCGTTAACTGCATTGAGTACATCCGTTTCGGTTTTAAGGCCGCCATTGATGGCACCCGCATTCGGGTCCGCCTGGTCTACAAAGTCTTTCTTACAGGATGTCACCGCGAGTGACAGGACTGTAGCTGCTAAAATTATTTTTGTTCGCATATTCTTTAGTTTCTTTCGGTAATTAGAACTGGAGGTTTACACCAAGGTTAAACGAGCGGATCAGCGGGTATTTGCCATAGTCTACACCCGGGGTAAGGTTGGATCCGTTGTTGAAATCCACTTCAGGATTGTAGCCGAGGTATTTTGTTACGGTAAACGCGTTGTCAACCGATGCATAAATACGCAGTGCGCTGACACCAACTTTTTTGAGGGCGCCGATTGATCCGAGGTTTGCACCTAGGGAGATATTGGTGCAACGGAAGAAGGAACCATCCTGGATATAATAGTCCGACAGTCGGGTACTGTTGCTTTGTGTACCACCACGTGATGCACGGTATTCATGGCCATTACCCGGGTTTGCCTCGTTGCGGTAACGCTGGTTCACGATCGAATACTGGTTACCCGAACCTTCCATGTTGCGGATATAGTAGTCCTGGCCGTCGAGCACATCATTGCCCTGTGCTCCATTGAATGACAGGCTCAGGTCAAGGATTTTATAACTAACGTTTACATTAAAACCATAAGTGAAATCAGGGTAAGGATTCCCGATCACATCCTTATCCGCGTCCGTGATCACACCATCGCCGTTTTTATCCACGAAATAGAGGTCGCCCGGATTGAGTGGTGTAGTGGAAAACGTGGAAATCGGGAAGCCCTGCACCTTGTAACCTGCAGGCAGTTTATTACCATTCGCTTTGTAGATAGCAGCATCGGCATTGACACGATCCATATCCGCCTGGCGCACCATACCTGCTACACGGAGACCGTAGAACGAACCAACCGGTGATCCTTCGCGGGTCACGTGGGTGATATAACTCCGCTCTGCACCATTGGTCTGGATTTCGCTTGCGCCACCGAGGCTTTTTACATTGTTCCTGTTGAAGTTGATATTACCGCTTACGTTCACGTTGAAATCCTTGCCCTGGACCACGCGGCCATCGATCTGCAGGTCGATCCCGTTGTTACGGAGATCAGAGTTACGCAGGTTGGTCAGGATAGTGGTTGAACCGGTAAGCGCTGAAATATTTTCCCGGTACAACAGGTTATAGGATTTGGAAACGTAATAGTTTACCATCGCCGAAACGCGGTTTTTAAACAGGGTCACATCCAGACCGAAGTTGTACTGGCTGGTAGACTCCCAACCCAGGCGTTCGTCAGCGATATTCCCTGACCATACACCGTTGGCCACGTTGTTGCCGATCACCACGCCACCAAGACCGGAAAGGCTCTGGATGGCATTGTAGTTCGGGATGTTATTGTTACCGGTCAGGCCCCAGCTCGCACGGAGTTTAACGGTAGAACCCGCACCCAGCCAGCTGTTATAGAATGACTCATTGGAAAGATTCCATCCCACCGAAGCGGAACCGAAATCACCCCAGCGGTTCTGCGGACCGAAACGCGAGGATGCATCACGACGGTAAGAACCCATCACAAAATATTTCTGGTCGTAATTGTAAATCGCGCGGCCAAACATCGAGATCAGGGTGGTAGTTGATTTACCGGTTGTCCCGATGCGGTTGAAGTCGCCCGCAGCCGACCCACCCGCAGTGATTTCCTGCACGAGGTCATTGCTGAAGTTCCGGGCAGTAGCACCAAATGCGTCGGTATTTGTCTTCTGAGCTGAATAACCGGCCAGGGCATCCAGTGATCCCTTTCCGATATCCTTTTTGTAGTTCAGGGTGAACTCACCCAGGATATCCTGGATGCTGCTGTTGAGCGCAGCGGCATTGGCCGCAGTGATCGACTGCTGCGAACCCGGAGGGTTGATACCATTGGCAAGATTGGTCGGGAAATAGTATTCGTATTTTTCACTGTAATTAAAACCACCCGCATTTACTTTTGCAAACAGGTTTTTGATTACCTCATAGGTTGCAGAAGCATTGAATGTGGCACGGGTACCGTTGCGCATGATCTTAACACGCTGGGCGAGGGCTACCGGATTTTCGATACCCTGGAAAGAATATCCATATCCTTCGGTCTGTGCACCTGCACCAAGATCAGAGGTGGCCAGTGTACCATCTTCCTTGTAGGCAGGGAAAATAGGCATATACACCAGTGCGCCGAGGATCGGTCCCTGGTTGAAACGGCCTTCCTGTACCTCGCGGCTGATAGCGTTGGTTACAAAAGCATTGGCAGAGACTTTCAGTTTCGGGCTTACATCGGCATCAACGTTCGCACGGACATTGATCCGGCGCTGGTAAGTCGGTCGAAGGATCCCGGGCTGGTCGAGGTAACCACCACTCAGTGAATAGCGGGTTCCGTTGTTACCACCCGTGAAAGAAAGGTTGTGACGCTGTACCAGTACATTGTCGTACAGTTCGTCCTGCCAGTCCGTATTGTATTGCGGGGCAATGGGAGTCTGGGTCTGGAAATTATAGAGCGAACTCAGGATACAAACCGAACAACCGGACTGGGTCTGCCCGGCTTTCACCCTGCGGGTTTCGTTGTTGTCGGAATAAAATGCATCATCCCATGCAATCCCTTTTGAAATCAGAATGTCTTTATAGTTGGAGTTACGGCCATCGATAAACAGTTCAGCAAATTCAGTTGAATTGAGCAGGTCTACCTTGTTCGCAAGCTGCTGCAAGCTGAGCTGGTAATCGTATTGCACCGTACCCTTTCCCTGTTTGCCGCGTTTGGTGGTGATCAGTACCACACCCCCCGATGCACGGGAGCCGTAGATGGCCGCTGAGGCTGCATCTTTCAGGATCTCGATTGATTCGATATCATCCGGATTGATAAATACATCGTTGGCACCACTGTTGGGGTTGAAACCACCGGTTCCGTTACCACCGTTACCCTGTCCCTGGCTTACGTTGCCACCCAACGGATAACCGTCGATAACATACAGCGGTTCGGAGCTGGCGTTGATAGAACCGATACCGCGCACCCGGATTTTTGCACCGGCATAAGGCGCACCGCTAACCTGCGATACCTGCACACCGGCAACTTTACCCACCAGTGCCTGGCTCAGGGTTGGGGCACTCAGGTTGAGTTCCTTTGCCTTTACACTCGAGATAGCGCCGGTGAGGTCACCCTTCCGCTGGCGCGTGTATCCGATTGACACCACCTCATCGAGCTGGCGTACGCTGTCGGTCAGCGTGATATTAATAATGCCCCGGTTGTTTACCCGTACTTCCTGGCTGACGAAACCAACTGCCGAGAACACCAGTATGGATTCATTGCCGGCTTCAAGACTGTAATTACCCGTCTCGTCTGTGGCTGTACCCTTGCTGGTATTTTTTACCAATACCATTACACCTTCGACAGGTGAGTTGTTTGTCCTGGTTACGACGCCCTTGACGGTCAATGTCTGCTGCGCGGACAGCAAACCGCCGGAAAGCAGCACCATGGAGAGCAGGGCTATCCGGGCAATGATTCCGGGGAGTCCTTTCTTTGGATGTTGATTAAGCATAAGTCTTAGTTATTGATGTTTTGTTGTGTAAATAATTACCAGGCGGTGTTCGTGATATTCGCATTGTTCCTGCGCGAGGATGATACGGCTACCCCTTTTGATCCATCGCCGAGAAACGCGAACCCTTCGAGTTCGTCAGCCCGATCGATGTCCACCACTTTCAGCACATGTTCCTTCCCTCCTGCCATCGATTTTTCAAAATCGAGATAGGTGAATCGCCAGCGGCGTCCTTCGACCTGGTTCTGCACCAGCACCAGGATGCCTTTATCTTCTATCCAATGGATGTTCTGCACCCAGGGTGAACAGGCAAACTTTTTTACAAGCACGCCTTTATCGGAAGTCTTTTTGGCTTTCAGCAGCCTGGCCGGATCGTACAGACGCACTTCATTCTTCGCAGGTCCATAGTCAGCAGTGGCCACATACCATTTGCCTTTGTATTTCACATATTCCGGACGCGTGCCCTGGATGCAGGCATCATCCTCGATGGTATTGATCATATTGCCATCCAGTGTACCGGTTTGCTGGAGGCCGGTCCAGTTCACGGCATGGATGGCAGCACGCCACAGCGTACCTTCTTTGTTGAGGCGGATACTGTTGCCGATAAATACCGTTGGTTCTCCGTTGTACGCGATCCCGGTCGGGTGGTTGATCACATCTGTATCATTCAGCGTCAGTTTTATCTCGCGGTGCTGGTAGGCCAGGCTGTCCCCGTCCATTTTGTACTCGCGGATCATACCGGTCTCGCGATCGCCATACAGGAAAATGCGGCCGTTGTGATTGGCTACACCCTGGCACGCACCAAGGGAATCTATATTCTGCGAGTGCAGGATTTGCATAGAGATATCGCCGCGGAAAGAAGTAATGATTACCGTGAAGGCAATAGCCAGCAGCGCCAGCATGTTACGATGGTTCATGATTCAGTTTTTGGAAAAGTCCTGGCAGGCAATCTTATTCCTATGGATCCATCGGCTCATCCGGATCCAGTTGCAGTGCGGCTATCAGGGGATAGAATTCAATGGTTGTTTCACTGTGGCGTTTACCCGGTTTGTAGGGTACTGCGCCATTCAGTTCCTTGCGGCAGCGCTCTACCAGCGAACCGCCAATCATATTGCTCTGTAGTTTGGTAGTGATTGTCAGTCCCGCTTTGCTGAACGGGATGCCGTAACGGAACATCAGCCGTGCCGCGTTCCGCATATTGGTGGTGGTATGACGCGCATGGGGTTCGATAATGATGGCGTACTCCGGGATCCCCAGCTTTTCAATAAGGTATTTCTTCATTTCAATGGCCTCATTGTATTTCGTTTTGTAGGGATGGACCTTACCACCGGAAGGGATGATAAATGGCGCCAGGCCAGCCTTGTACTGAAGGGCGCCCAGACGGCATCTCAGCATTCCCTCGGCGCTGAGTGCTTCGCCGGGATCTTCGGGACCCGCACCGGGGATCAGGATGACGGAGTATTTATAGGTGTCGAACTTCGTGGTTTTGATTTTATCAAAAGCGGCCTTGTTCTGCCCCTTTTCCATCGGTTCGTAGTCGGCAGCCTGTTCGCGTTCGTTGCCTTCGATGAACAACAGCGACGCGGTCAACGGTACTGCAAAAAAATCACTGGAAGTTTTTGTCTCTTCCGTAATGACGGTAGCCGCACTCTGGAGGAAACTTACATAACCAGCCCGGTAAGTACCGCCCGCGTCTTTGGTATTCACACTGATGGAATCGATATTGGGATAATTGGGCTTTTTACCCCCGGCATACACATCAATGGCCCAGTTGATGCCATTGGCATCCTGCTCCCATGCCTTGACCAGCTGCTCTTTCGCGGGAAGTTCCTGGTACAGTACATAGGTACCCGACGGGGCAATATGATTAGCTACCAGTTTGCCGAGTACATTACCCGGAAGATATAATGCGGTAAGCCGCTCAGACACCAGCCGGATCTCTTCCGGTGAAAATTTCAGCTTCCCGATCAGGCAGCTGCCATCGCGACCGCAGGTGGTTACGGATGATTGCAGTATTTCATTTTTGCGGATACGGAGTCCGGCGAGGGCCGTGTCCTTTCCCAGGAATTCACGTACATCCTGGAGTTGGGTGAGCAGGGTGAGGAAATAATAGTTTTTGGACTGCACAAAGCCAGAACCTGCTACCAGCTTATATTTCGGATCCGGAGCAGGCTGCTGCGAAAAAGCGGTGGAGGAAAGCAACGCGATCGCTGATGTTGTCAACACCGTTCTGTATACACACTTGAGGAAATCCCTGACCAGCATTTAGTTTCAATTATTCCGCAAATGTCCGGTCATCAGGTTGTAATTAGTATGCGATCAACAGGCTTAACGATTTGGTACCGATTCCTTAAGAATTTGATAACCCTGGCAAAGCTTATCAACCCGTATCGTGTATATTTAGTTACGTTTCCATCGACTGCTGCCACACAAATCCAAAAAAAATCGCGATGAGAGTACTACCAATGTTGCTGTTCTGCACACTGTTTCCCGCACTTGCCATTTCACAGACTTCCGTATCGATCCAGTCGAAAACAAAATCCATGAAAGCATACAAAGGCTTCCAGGATTTTTACTGGGATGAAACAACCGGCAAAATCTGGCTGGAAATAAAACGGTTTGACCAGGAGCTGCTGTACCAGACTTCCCTCCCGGCCGGGGTGGGCTCCAATGATATCGGTCTCGACAGGGGAAAACTGGGTCATAGTTTTGTAGTCAGCTTTAAACGGGTAGGCAATAAAGTCCTGTTGATCGAATCCAACTATGCTTACCGTGCACTTACCAACGATGTGAACGAGCGCCGGGCAGTGGAGCAATCCTTTGCCCGGTCAGTCATCTGGGGCTTTACCATTGAGGCGGTATCGGGCAACACCGTACTGGTGGATGCCACGGGCTTCCTGTTCCGCGATGCACTGCAGATCCCATCGCAGTTGCTGCGGGCCCAACAGGGGGAGTACAAACTCAATGAATCCAGGAGCGCGATCTATCCGGAGCGCACCAAAAATTTCCCGTTAAATACCGAATTCGAAACAACCATCACCTATGTAAATAAGGATGGGAAAACCGGCAGCTATGTCAGGGAAGTCACCCCCAGTCCGGAAGCAATCACCGTACGCGTGCACCATTCGCTCGTGCAGTTGCCCGACAGCAACTTCAAACCCCGTCTGTACGACGCGCGCTCACCATATATCAGCAACTCCTATTTCGACTACAGTACACCGGTGAGTGAACCGATCAACAAACGGTTTATCATCCGGCACCGGCTGGAGAAAAAAGATCCGTCAGCTGCACGGAGTGAAGCGATCAAACCCATCATCTATTACCTCGACAATGGAACACCCGAGCCCATCCGATCGGCGCTGCTGGAAGGTGCGCGCTGGTGGAACCAGGCATTCGAGGCCGCAGGGTTTATCAATGCGTTCCAGGTAAAAATCCTGCCGGATGATGCCGACCCGATGGACCTGCGTTATAATATGGTGAACTGGGTGCACCGCTCCACCCGCGGCTGGAGTTATGGATACGCGGTGGTCGATCCACGCACGGGTGAGATCCTGAAAGGCAATGTGACACTGGGTTCCCTGCGGGTGCGCCAGGATTATATGATCGCCCAGGGTTTGCTGTCACCGTTTGCGGGCGACAGTATAGCCGGCGAAAACCAGTTACTCAAAATGTCATTGCAACGCCTCAAACAACTTTCCGCACATGAGATCGGACACACACTGGGGATCCTGCACAACTATATCGCCAGTGCCGAAGGACGCGCAAGCGTGATGGACTATCCCCCACCCGTGGTGCAGTTCAGTGCCAATGGTGATTTGGATCTCAGCCGGGCCTACACGAATGAAATCGGGGATTGGGACAAAGTAAGTATCCGGTATGGCTATACGCAATTCGCGGCAGGCACGGATGAATCAGTTGCCCTTGACCAGATCCTGCGCGAAGCACAGTCGAAAGGACTGACATTTATATCCGACCGCGATGCACGCGATCCTGCCGGGCTGCATCCCGCTGCACACCTCTGGGACAATGGTGCTGATGCCATTGCCGAACTCCGCCATGTAATGAAAGTCCGCGCCAATGCCCTGTCGCGTTTCGGGATCAACAGTATCCGGAAGGGTGATGTGATGGCCACACTGGAAGATGTACTGGTACCCGTGTACCTGTTTCACCGCTACCAGGTGGAAGCCGCCAGCAAACTGGTTGGAGGAATGGATTACAGTTATGCCCTCAAAGGTGATGGCCAGATGGTAACCCGCCCGGTTGTAAAAGACCGGCAGCTCGCTGCTTTGAATGCACTGCTTGATTGCATGGATCCGGCTGCACTCGAAATACCGGAGGGCCTGGTAAAGCTGATCCCGCCCAGACCGGCAGAGTACGAATACACCCGCGAACTTTTTCCCCGCAAAACAGGTCTCGCATTTGATCCGCTTGCCGCCGCGGAAACAGCAGCTGACCTGCCATTGAGTTTCCTTTTTGTGCCGGCGAGGCTGAACCGGATGGCAGAGTCGGAGCACCAGGATAGCGGGTTGAGCATAACCGGTATGGTCAACTACATCACGGCCCGGTTATTTCCTGACAATCCACTGACAGGCTTTAAGCGATTGATCCAGCTCCAGAACCAGCAGCTGTTCCTGACTTACCTCTTATCGGCCAGTGTACAAGAAAACTCCTCCTTTGCCACAAAGGCGGCACTCGTGTCTTTAATCGACAAACTGAAAACCTCCTTTACCCAGAAACTGGCAACAACAACCGACGAACAACTACGCGGATACCTGCTGCTTTCACTTGAAAGAATGAAATCACCTGACAAGGCCCGGCCAACCCAACATGCGGTAGCACCTCCGGGCGCACCCATCGGTTGTGGATTTGAGTAATGCCAATTTACTTCCTGAAAGCCATCGCGAACTGCTTGGCGTAGTCAACGAGACTGGTTGATCCAAACTGCGCGGGCGGATTTTTATCATAGTCCTCCCGCATCCGCCCGTCATGGATCGCAGCACCGAGTTCCACATAAAGTTTCGCGATGGATTCAGGTATACCCGCTTTCAGGAGTCCCTCCATCGCCTGGCTATCGGTCAGCGTAAGCCATTTCAGATCCGGCTGGCCGATTGCTTTTCCAAGTATCGATGCGATGGTGCTTGCAGTGATGTCTTCGCTTGCGATATACCGGATCTTCCCGGATTGCCCGAGTGCAAGTTCACCGGCCGCAACCAGCGCAATGTCCTGCGGGGCAACCATCACTACTTTATCTTCCCCTCCATAATTGGATGCAATGAATCCTGCATGGCGGATCATACCGATAAACCCTTCCAGGTTATAATAAAACGAACCCGGACGGAGATGGGTAAGCGAAATCCCTGGCAGTGTATCCAGCATTTGCTCCACATCATAGGAGCCTGTAATAAAACCGGTACCCTCCGGCAAATGGGCACCCCAGCTGCTGAGATGCACTACCCGCCGGACACCTGATTGCCTGATGGCGGTAGCATAACTGCGGCCAACAGACCGGTAGTATTCGCGGATGTCGGGTGCACTGAAATTTGGCGGGATCATGGCAAACACCGCATCAGCGCCAGTAAATGCAGCAGTTAAAAAATCCGCATCACTGACCGACCCTATCGCAGGGATTGCTCCAAGTGCTTTGATTGGTGCCTCTTTCCCTGACTTACTGCTGATAACGGTAACGGCGTGACCGGCATTCAACAAATGGCTGGCGAGTGGTTCACCGATATGACCGAGTGAACCTGTTATTGTAATTCTTATGATAATTGTTTTGGAGGTTACCAGGGACTGATGCCTGTCTCCGGGGAATTGTCATCGCTGAAGAACTGCCCGGTGGGACCATCATCACCGAGGGTCGCCGCCTTCACTATCCGCGCAGCGGCATCTTCTACAGAACCGGGGCCACTGTGGTGGTTGAAGTCTGTAGCGGTGTAACCCGGATCCACGGCATTGACTTTAAAACCTGCATCCTTCAATTCGAAAGCAAGCACAATTGTGTAAGCGTTCAACGCCGCCTTCGACGCCATATAGGCCGGACCTTTAACGGAATAGTATTTCCAGCTGGGATCATTGTGCAAAGTCAGTGAGCCAAGACCCGAGGTCACATTCACAATCCTTGGTGCTTCTGATTTTTTAAGAAGGCCAATAAACGCCTGCGTTATGCCAACCACCGCAAATACATTTGTCTCAAACACCTGTCGGAATACCGGCGCAGCAGTGTCAAGCGCAGTCTGCGGAAAACCACCGCTGATCCCGGCATTATTTACCAATACGTCCAGGACCTTCGTTTTTTCCGCCAGCTTCGCGCCGGCGGCTGTGATCGATGCGGGGGAATCAACATCAATTTCCAAAACTTCTGCATGCTGGAGTCCTTCGGCTTTGAGTTGTTCAACTGCATCCTGACCTTTCGAAACATCCCGCGCGCCGAGGTAGACATAATAACCCTGTTTCAGTAATTGCCTGGCTGTTTCAAGTCCAATGCTTCTGTTAGCCCCTGTTATCAAAACTTTTTTCATGAATTGTTATTTGAACAACAAAGCTAATCCAGGACGGGAGCGCGGACCTTACACATCCTGCGGGACTACTGGTACATTTTACGGGTATTGGAGCGGAACTCGGCGGGGGTATACCGGGTTTCCCTTTTAAAAAACCGGCTGAAATAGGAAGCATCATTGAATCCAAGATCGAAAGCGATCTCTTTGAGTGTCTGGTCGGTATGGAATAGCAGCCGTCTTGCTTCCAGCACGATCCGGTCGTGGATATGTTTAATAGCGGGCCTGCCGCTCTGGGATTTTATCACCTCGCTGAGATGGCCGGCGGAAAGGTTCAGGAGGGAGGCGTAATCGGCAACTTCATGCCGGTGACGGAAATTTGCATCTACTTTTTCCTGGAAACGATTGAGCAACAAGCTATCGGCAACCGGGACCTGCGGGGTTTGTTTTTCTGCGAATCGGCGATTCAGGAATGTCAGTAAGACCGTAAAATGTGCAATGATCATCCGCTGCTGCCATTCACCGCGGGTATTGTATTCCGTGTTGATCAGCGAAAGCTGCTGCTCAATAAAGCCAATATCATTTCCCGTCAATTCCAGTTCCACATCATGGAATCCATTCTGCAGCATCGGCAGTCGGGTCAGGGCAATATTGTCCTGCAACAGCAAGTACTCAGGTGTAAAAGCAATACCGGTACTGAACAGGTTGTTCAGTTCCTCTTTTACGATCACCTGGTTAAGTCCGGAGAAATAAACCGTACCGGGTTTGATATCATAGGGCCGCATATCAATCCATTGCCTGCCATGACCACTTTTTGTAAACACCAGCAGGAAGTGGTCCTTGCGGTGCGGTACAAGGAATTCCGATTGGGCAGGTATCACACCTTCAAAGTTGTATACCCGGAAATCCGGATTGGGCGATTTCGGATCCGGCTCGAGGGAGTACACGGGTAACTGCTGCGCAGGAATAATCGATAACATCCTGTAAAACTACAAACCCGGGCGCACATGCCCCATTTTGCTTACTGCACCACGATCTTTTTACCCTGTCCGCCAGACTCGACCAGATACACACCGGCACCATGCTTTGCCATAAAAAAAGTCTGCAGGCCTGCAGCCAGTCTGCGTCGTTCCAGTAGTTTACCGTCGATGGTATAAAGTGAAACCACTGATGGCACGGCCACCTGCATTTTCAGTTGCCCGTCGGTCACCAGCGTATTAAGTATAGTAACACCATCGCCTGCTGATCGCTTTGAAAAAACCACAACTGCCGAATAATAAAGATGGTTATCAAGGTCCGCCTGTAACAGTCTGTAATAGTTTACTCCTTCCGCGGGACTTGTATGCAGGTATTCATAGTGTTTCTCAACGGCGGATTCACCGGCTGCACTGACTACACCGATGGTCGACCAGTTTTGCCCGTCGGTGCTGTGCTGCACATCAAACGACCGGGTGTTGGATTCCTGCAATGTATTCCATTGCATTAATGCACTTCCATTTGCATTGCGGGCAGTGAACTTATCCCAGTGGACCGGCAGTACTTCCAGCCCCGGACGCTGCGTGGTAAAATTTGAAGCCGCGCCACTCATGGCGAAATTGATCATGGTTGCATTGTAGGTTCCACGCTGGTCAAGGACATTGGTCAGGTTCGTATTACCGGCGTTGGCGGTTCCCTGGTTAAACGTATAATACGCCAGCAGGCCGGTCACTTCTGATGCGTTTGCCGGGTTGAGTTCCCGGTTCATGTTGCCATAAATATCGGACTGGGTGCGTACTACATTCCAGATCCGAACATCATCGATACTTCCGTTGAAGTATTGTCCATCCGTGCCACCGGCATCGGTAGCCTCTGCACCCAGCAAAAGAAGGTTATTTGGATAAGTGTAACGTATAGTCCTGGTGGTACCGAGGTCATTTGTGCCAGCGAGCACGCCATTCAGGTACATGCGTATGTAACGACCGTCAAATGTACCAGCAATATGATACCAGGTATTGGCCGTCAGGCTGCTCTGTGGTATCGACACACCCACATAGGTGGATGTGCTGCTGGGCATCAGGTAAAAATTAAGTGTGCCCCCGTCGAGCGTGAATCCGTAACCGCCGGTCTGGAAGCACGATGAAATCTGTTGTTGTGATGGCACCACCCAGTTGGATGATCGGACCCACATCTCATATGTCAGGTTGGTAGCCACTTTCAGCGCCGGGCTGCTACCAAGGCTGATATAGTCGTTCACCCCGTCGAGAGTTACTGCATTTGCCCCGAAACTAACTGGCGATCCGGCCCATGTTCCCGCCGTGATGGTTCCGTTCGATCCAAAACCATTGGCAGCATTATTGGCCAGCACCGTGCCGGACCCTTGATTGAATTTATAATATGCCCGCAGTCCCGTTGCATTTGCAGCCGGCCCGCTATACATCCTTGACTTGAGCTGCTGTTCTGTCAGCGCCGCGCCCCAGATCCTTGCTTCATCGATATTTCCCACGAACCAGCTTTGGGCACCGTTATGTGAACCGATATAAGTTGCTTCAGACGTGTAAGCAGGCATCGAACTGCGGGATGCTACCTGTACACCATCGCGGTATAATATCATTGTTGCAGCCGGCTGGCTGTGAGTCACCGCCACATGCACCCAGCGGTTCAGTGGAAAGGACGACCCATCAATAACATGGTTATACACACCGCCATGACCTGCCATCAGCACACCGTCGGAAATCCAGAGCGGAGCCCCGTGGGAGGAAATGACATTCCGGGCAAGCGTACCACTGGTAAGATACACCCAGGCTTCTTTTGTATACGAACTGTTGGTTGGTATCGGCGTGCCGATGCTCACCGAAGAGGAAGTTCCATTAAACGAAAGGGAATAATTTGTCTGCGCCACGGAAAAACATGGCAGTGCAAAAGTCAGGATGACGAGGAGGGCTCTTGTCATGGTTGCAATTTTTGAGATTGGATGTGCGCGAAGATATCGGTTGAACATTAAATAAATCCGGTCGCTACAATGATTATATACTTCGTGTAAATACTTATTAATTATTTGAACAAAGTGAATGTTGTTTTATAAAAAAGACCCCATGGCATCAACCATGGGGTCTTATCATATTATCATTCTAATTACTCTTTAATAACTTTTACGGAGAGCTGATCGTTTCCTTTGCCGGTAAACAGCAACAGGTACATTCCAGATTTCAATCCGCCCATATCGAAATCAATACCCGTGGATTGCGGATTGATGATGCTGCTACGGACTGATTTACCGGTCATGTCCAGCACCTGGAGTATACGGTAACCCTGTACAGGCAATTGCACCCTTACAACACCGGTTACCGGATTTGGATTTGCACTCACGCGACCGGAAGTCTTCAAATCAATCCCCGGCGCAGGTTGTACACCCCTACTGGCAGGTTCCAGCGGCACACAATTGTCGATACTGAACCAGTTGAAACGGAAACCACCGGACAGTATATGAATGCCTGTATACGACAGGGCCGGTAAGGTCAGTGTGTCTTCAATCGTCTGCCATATTCCCCCGGTCGATGGGATACTCATCAGCTTATAGGTAAAGCTGCTATGTCCGATCCTTATCTGTGAAGCAGCAGTAGAAGAAACCCTCAACCGGATTTTATAAACCCCGGCGGACGGCACGTTGAGTGCATTGTACGCAAACCAGTGACCGCTGTACACACCTGCGAAATTCTGCCCGCCACCGATATCGGTACATGGCTGCAGGTAGGGCGACGGGTGACGGTTGGATGCCGACTCTGCTTCATACTTATCTTTTACTGCGCAGTTGAGGATTCCGAAATCCTGTGTACCGGTAACGTTTCCTTTTACATAAGAAACAGTAAACACACCGGCCGAATCACCGGCGGTCACGATCCCGCCGGCACTCACGGAATTCAATGATCCACTGACAGACCAGGTACCACCGGTCACCGGCATGGCAGCGTCTTCCTCATCGAAACCGGTAACAGCAAACAGCGATGTCTCATCCGGCGCAAGTATAACCGATGCCGGATTCACTTCCATCCGGGTCAGGACCTGCGGTTTCACCGCGCAGTTGCTGATATTCCACCAATTGAATTTGAAGGATCCGCTGACAACCGTCACACCTGTATAGGTAAGTGCGGGGAGCGTCATTGTATCACTAATCGTTTGCCATTGTCCACCTGTATTCGGAATATCAATTTCCCCGAAGTTCAATCCGCTATGGCCGATCCTCACCCGCGCTGCTGCTGTGGACGATACACGGAGGCTGACGGTATACCTGCCGGCAACCGGCACATTCAGTGTATTGTAGGCAAACCAGTGTGTAGCCGCAAGCCCTGCAAAATTCTGTCCACCACCCACATCCGAACTGGTTTCCAGCCATGGTGATGGATGACGGTTGGAGGTGGATTCGGCTTCGTGTTTATTATTCACCGTGCAGCCATACGCCACTTTCACTTTTGCCGTTGCGGTAATGCTTCCGTTTTTTACGGCTACTTTATAGTCAGCCGGCACGGTCCCTGCTGTCATGATACCAGTAGCCGATATCGTGTTGCCGGGTCCGTTTACCAGCCATTGCGGGGTAAAGGCCATTACGCTGTCATTCTGGTCGTATCCGATTGCTGTAAACTGCACTGATGCCCCGGGGGGTACCGTCGTGCTGTCGGGACTGACGGAAACCCTCGTAAGTACCGGCACAGGGCGGACCTGCACAAACGCAGTGTCCGTCACAGTTCCCGCAGCAGCGGTGATGGTATAGTTACCAATGGCAGCGGTCTTTAACCAGCCAGTGGCTGTGATCGTGTTACCCGTGCCGCTGATAGTCCAGGTAGCCGCGGGCGAAATAGCCATCGGACTTCCCGCCGCATCAAATCCGGATACGGTATACAGCAGGCTGTCACCGGCTATAAGTCGCGCGGAATCCGGTTTCACACGGATACTGCCGAGCACCACCGAATCGGCCGGCACAAATTCCAGCCAGTTGAAATTCCATCCGGATGTGTTGGCCGTGATCCGGATTGTCTTCTGGCCGGGGCCAAACACAAGAGGTGCCGAAGTCACCGTACTCCAGGTCTGCCATCCCCCGCTTGCAGGAAGGGATAAAGTGCTGAGCACTGTTGTATCCGCGATGATCCGCAGGCTGCTGTTTGTGTTGGCAGCCACCCTGAACCGGATCCGGTAAGCTCCGGAATCCGGCACATCGATGTCATACTCCATCCAGGAGTTGACACCAATATAACTCACGTTGAGATTGCCGCTCTCATCCGATGATGGCTCGGTACAGCAAACATTGGAATTGTCAAATAATTCAGCCTCAATCCTTGCAGGAATTGGTTTATAATTGGTCGGCCGCACGTTCACGGTTGTAGTACCACTCAATGTGATGGTATCAATTGTGGCAGCGGCTGTCACCACACCGGATGTGTTGATGGTGGCCAGTCCACCGCTGGTGATGCTGTTGCCTGCACCTGTCACCGACCAGACCGGTGTGACCGTTATTGGATTACCATTCTGGTCAAATGCCGCGGCGGTAAACTGTTGTGTTTTTCCCGGCAGGATCGATACGTCTTTCGGACTGACCGTTACCGAATCCAGGTAAGGTGTACCCAGCCCCTTCTGGTAAATTCGTACATAGTCCACGATCATGCTGTCCGGCCAGTCGCCTTCCACCACATTTCCTCCCATACCCCCTCCTATTGCCACATTCAGTATCACATGGAATTTCTGGTCAAATGGCCAGTCCTTCCAGTCTGTATGCGGATTCACATAGGTGTACACGCTCAGGCTGTCGTACATAAAATGCAGCGAATCCGCGGTCCACTCCAGTGAATAGGTATGGAACACAGTATCCGCATCGGGTATTGACATATTATCAGACAGATGCCCGCCATTCATCCAGTTATTGTTCTGCGTATGTACGGTGGACAATACATTGCCGAAATTATTCCCGACATGTTCCATAATATCTATCTCACCACTCCTGGGCCAGGCACCATAAGCGCTGGAAGTGGGCATCAGCCAGATCGCTGGCCAGGAGCCACGTGCACGGGGAAGACGCGCGCGAACTTCCACTTTTCCATACTGGAAATCCATCCTGTTCTGCGAGATCACGCGGGCGGATGACCAGGGCTCAGTCGGAATACCATTCGGGAAATCTTTTTTCCCGGCAATAATCAACTTCCCGTTTTCAATCCGGGCATTGTTTTTTGACGAATCAGTATATACCTGCTGTTCCCCGTTGATCCATCCCTTGGGCTGCGGATCCACTTTCCATTTTGCCGGATTGGGTTTGCCATTCAGGCTGAACTCATCATTGTAAATCATGGTCCATGCCGGGTTGCCATCAAACACCACTTTGCCTTTCGCCGTGTAGGACGGGACATTCGGATTGGCCAGCTGGTTTCCATTCACAGTGGCGCTGAACGTGGCTTTGGAATAGTTCGCGGGAGAGTTGCCTGCGAGGTAAATATTGGCGATCGTGTCATTCAGCCGGGACACGCTGCCGATGCTTACGCCGGCAGGCAGGTTGATACCGGTCCATGCCGCAGCACTAAGTGTGGGCGCATAAATATCCCCGCTGACTTTAGCCTGGATCAACGCGCCATTTTCGGCACCCATCGGGATATTGGTGGGCAGGAGATTGATGGCCGTAGGGTTCGGCCCCTGCACCAGATCGAAATAGAGCGTACCATTGGCTTTGCGGCCATCGATAAAATGGACTTCAATGCGGTTGAAGTTTGTCCGCTGGCTCACGCTCTGGAAATTAAAGGTTGCCTCTTCCCAGGAATTGACCTGGCTGACGCGGTAAGTAAAATAGACCGCTTTCGTGTGATCATTGCCGGTCTGCAGTTTGAACATGATGTCTTCCTTCACGCTCGCATAAACGAGCATCTTGAATACGCTGGTACCGCGGAGATCAAATGAATCCAGCATGTTGACACCCGCGCTCATGTATTCAAAGCAGGTAGTGTCTTTGATGAAACGGGCAACATGTGAACTGCTGTTGAGTCCACCGGGACTCGGGTTGGCTACGTTAAATGCCACCGATCCGGTGACACCGGCGCCACCGGCATACCAGGTCCACCTGCCGGCGCAGGGACCGTTCCCCTCCATATCATCGAGGAGCAGGAACTGACCAGAAACTTGTTGGGTTACGAGCAGGCAGAGAAGGACCGCCAGCCCGGCAATCGTTTTTTTCATACGTGTTGTTGAGGGTGATGAAAAATTATTCTGCGATAAATAGTACGGCATCTGCCACCACTATACCACCGGCTGCATCGGAGCCGATGGTTACTGAGGCAGTTTTGCCTTTTGCTAATTTGTAGGTTCCAAGGTCGACCCACTCGCCGGATGTCTGCCCCTGCACTTTGATATCATCCGGGCGGATGGTTTTTGAGATGGTCTCTTTCCCCACATTTACCAGCACTTTTATGTCTTTTGCGAGACCATTTGTCTTGGGTAAATAAGTATATATATGATAGGAAGAAGCCGTTTTAATAACCGGGGTAAATTTTACCGTACCCGTTCCTGATGACTGGTAAGCGGAGGGACCATAAGTGCCCTTCGTCAGTTTTGTCCACTCACCTGTCCTGGTGACCATTGCCGCATTGTCATTATCCACCAGGATTTCCGCAATACTTTTATCCGCCAGCGGATCCGCTTTCAGGAT
>SEAD01000094.1 GCA_004173355.1 Chitinophagaceae bacterium
GTGCCGGCGAAACCCTGATCTATGGCGGTTATTCGGGGAATGTCAACGGCAGCAGCGCACAGGTACCGGATGACGTGCGATCCATGGCGCATAACCTGAATTCATTCCATTTTGAATTTTCCTCACCCCTCTACGGGCAACAGGCAAGTATCGAATACAGCTATATGCTGGAAAATTTCGACCGGGTGTGGTCGGACTGGTCGCCCAAAACCGAAAAGGATTATACCAACCTGCCCGCAGGGACCTATACATTCAAGGTCCGCATGCGCGACAACCTGCGCGGCGAAAGCAGCGTGAGCAGTTACACAATCAAGGTGCTGCCGCCCTGGTACCTCAGCGGATGGGCATGGCTGGTGTACATCCTTGCAGCGGCGGGTATCGTACGCTGGCTGTTCCATAAACACCAGCGGAAACTCCAGGCGGAACGGCAGAAACACCAGCAGGAACAGAAACAACAGGCCTATCTCCACCAATTGGAACTGGAAAAATCGGAGAAGGAAATGGTCAAACTCCGGAATGAAAAACTGGAGGCCGAAATAGGGTTTAAAAACTCGCAGCTGGCATCCACCGCCATGCACCTCGTACAAAAAGAAGAATACCTGCAGAAGATCAGGGGCGAACTGCAACATATCAACCGCAATAAAACCGGGAAGGAAAAAACGGAAGGTGCTGAACTGAAAAAGGTCCTCCGCATCATGTCTGAAGAAGAAAAAGTAACCGAGGAATGGGAACAGTTCAGCGTGCACTTCGACAAGGTGAATGGCGATTTCCTTAAAACACTGAAAGAAATTTACCCTGATCTCAAGGCACATGAATTGAAACTCTGCGCGTACCTGCGCATGAACCTCTCCAGTAAAGAGATCGCACAATTGATGGGCATCTCGGTGCGTGGAGTGGAGATCAGTCGCTACCGGCTGCGTAAAAAACTCTCGATACCGAGGGAAACCAATCTCTTCCAGTTCCTTTTCGATATTGGGGGAAAACCAGAAACCAACAGCCCTGGCTGATACCAGGACACCTGCCTGAAACCACTGCGAACCCATTTTTTTCTCGCATTAATAATCTTTGTTCCGGCTACAGCTCGCTCCCAGCAGGCTTCGCCGGCAGAGCTCCAGTTTTATTTCAGGACATGGAATTTTATCAAATACCACGGCCAGGCTATGGCGAAAGGGGAGCTGGATGCCGACAGTGTATTCCTTTCCAACCTTGCTGTGTTGATGGACAGTAAGAAAAAAAAGTACAAACTGCGGACAGTAACCGGGCGTATGGCGGCTAATGCGCTTTCATTGGACGGCAACCCACCACTGGCAGATCCGGAAAAATTATTAACCGAAAACCAGGATGACAAATGGTATCAGCACCGAGGATCATTCAGTAACCACATGATTGCTATCCATATGGATCGCTTCACCGGCAAACCCCACCATTACCTACCTGCTGAATCCTTCCATGCTGAATTACCCAATGAACGTTCATATCCTTTCGCGGATTCGTTAACTATCCCGCTGGAATACCGGCTGCTTGCGCTGACAAAATTCCAGGGTATGGCAGACTACCTTTTTCCGCATAAATACCTCACCGACCGGAACCTCGACTCGGTGGTGCTGGAAATGATCCCTGCATTTATCAGCTGCGCTTCCCGCACGGAATATGAAATCCTGCTATTGAAACTTTCGGCTTCTTTAAATGATACACACAGCTCGCCTTTCAGCAGGCAGGTGAAGAACCGCGCTGCAATCTTCAGGAACGGGTTTATTCCTCCCTTTGACTACCAGGTGTTCGATGAGGGGATCGTCATCACCGACACCATCATCGGAAAAACCTGTGCTGCTGCGGGTTTGAAAAGGGGAGACCTGATTACACATATCAATGCTGTGCCGGTTAAAAAAATTATCGATACACTGGCCAGCCTTATTTCAGTGTCCAATCACAGTACATTGTTATACAGGTTATCTGCCATGAGCACCAACTTTATGTGGCGATCATCTGTACCGGATTTTACTTTGACAGTTAACGGCAGTGCCCACCGCGTAAGGTTTACCAGCAGCAAGGACCCCGACTACGAACAGCTCGTCAATTATATCCGGCGCCAGTTGCAGCCACCGGTAACACCACAACCTGAAATTACGTCCGATGGTATCGCCATATTCCGCTCCGAACAGTTCGCTTCCATGTATGAAAATGTGGATGATACACTGATCGACCGGCACATCGATAGCCTGCTCGCCCTCGCAGCAAACCAGAAGGCAATCATTTTTGATATGCGGAAATTTATTGACTGGGGCGGGTTGCTCTATACATACGTACCGCGTTATTTCGCGGCAGCGCCTCATCATTTCGCCGACTATTACATGATCAACCGCAACCGGCTTGGCACCTATGTCCGGAAATGGCAACCGGATACTTACCTTGCCGACAGCCTCGCGTATCGCAATAAACCTTACAAAGGCAAGGTTGTAATCCTGACCGGTCCGGGTACACTGAGCCAGACCGAATGGAACACCATGAGCCTGCAGAAACTGTTCCCGCAGGCAGTTACCATTGGAACGCCTTCTGCCGGCGCGGATGGCGATGAAAAAATAATGAACCTTCCCGGTGGTTACAAACTCCCTTTTACGGGTAACGCAATTTTTTACCCCGATGGTACGCCCGCACAACGGAAAGGAGTGAAGGTGGACAGGTTAATACCACGCACACCCGCATCTGTGCTGAAAGCTGATGCTGTGATGGAGGCCGCAATCGGATATATAATTGAATAATTTTCAGAACCCTGCTTTCTCTGCATAATCTTCGTCCGATAACAGAGGATTTTCTTCCCGTTAATGCGCCGTCCCTGGCCTTACATGGATAGCAACTTTCCATGAATAGACAGATCACTATAACAAATTGGACGCAAATGTATTAGATCACTAAGGTCTAACCAGTAGTAACACTTTTAATGTCCATACTGGCATAATATTGTGTGATTATTATCTATCAAACCTGCGGCGTATGAAACAGGACGAACTCACCGAACGGCAACTGGAATACATCCAGCGGAAATTGAAAGTTTCACGGGAACATATCCTTGAAACATGCCGCCTGTCAAAAGTGAGTCTGGACAAAATTGTCCGGTGTCTGGAAAACACAAAGAATGAATTCAACCGGTTTGCCCTGCGGGTGTAATCGCGGCTTAAAAAAAACCAACCATTGAAAGATCACGAAACCAATCCTATCGGAAGAACCGGGACGTATTAATAGTTATACTAACGATAGCGCAACGTCTGTTAGCTGCCCCATTTTGATGGGGCAGTTTTTTGTGCGGGCACCACCGGAAACGATTGCGGCGATCCTGCGGCTGAATTGACGGAAGACCAATATATTCGTCAGCAAATGATGCTTGTGTTGAATCTCCGCCGCTTTGCCATTTTATTGATAGGTGTCTTTTGGTTGCAGTCGCCCTTCGCGCAGGTTTCAACCCGACTAGAACAGGACTGGGAATTCCTCCGTTCTGATCTGGGAGGGATCTGGGAGGCGATCCGGCCCGTGCCAGCGGGTGGACCGGAGTCTGTACCCATCTGGGAAAAAACCAGTTTGCCACATTGTGTCAATGCATACGACGCTACCGATCCGGATCTGAATTATTACCAGGGTCCGGCCTGGTACCGCACAAAGCTGCGCATCAACAACCCCTATACCGATGGCCGCACGCTGCTGCATTTCGAAGGTGCAGGGCAAAAAACCGCCGTTTACATTTATGATTCCCTCGTTGGGACGCATACAGGCGGCTATGATGAATTCACAATCGATATCACCGGGGCAGTGGCGGCATTCCTGAAACGCCCCGTCGCTGTAAAACAGTTTAAAGGTCTCGTCCCGGTATCCATCCGCACGGATAACTCGCGCGACCTGGAAATGATCCCTTCTTCCATGTCCGATTTCAATGTCTATGGCGGGATCTACCGTTACCTCAACCTGGTTTATGTTCCTGCACTTTCAATCGAACATTTATTCGTGAAAGCAGCCACTGACAACAATGGCCGCAACGGAACCGTCACGATCAGTCCCCGTTTTTACAACCCGGATCGTATCGCGAATGCTTTACTGGACATCAGCATAACCGATCCGGCTGGAAGGGAGGTCTATACGCATAAGTCGGGATATGCAACAGACAACAGTGAAGCGTTGCCAGCGGTGTCATTAAAGAAGCCATCACTATGGTCCCCGGGCCAGCCAGCGCTCTACACCATCAGTGTCCGCATCGGTGATTATGTACGGCAGGAAAAATTCGCTTTCCGTTTTTTTGAGTTTGTAAAACAAGGCCCGTTCATGCTCAATGGCAAACGACTTTTGCTGAAAGGGACACATCGCCACGAAGACCATGCAGGTGTGGCGGCAGCCATGACGGAAGAACAGATGCGTGCGGAAATGGTACTGATGAAAGAGATGGGTGTAAACTTTATCCGTCTCGGCCATTACCAGCAAAGCCGCATCATACTGAATCTCTGTGACAGTCTCGGTATCCTGGTCTGGGAAGAAATCCCCTGGTGCCGTGGCGGGCTCGGTGGCGAAATTTACAAAGGGCAGGCGAGGCGGATGCTGACCAATATGATCGAGCAGCATTTCAACCATCCCTCCGTGATCATCTGGGGACTGGGAAATGAAAATGACTGGGCGGGCGATTTCCCCGTTTTTGATACCCTGCAGATCCGGGCCTTCATGCAGGAACTGAATGATATTTCCCATAAGATGGATCCGTCGCGGAAGACCGCCATCCGTCGTTGTGATTTCTGCCGCGATATTGTTGATGTATATTCCCCTTCCATCTGGGCCGGATGGTACCGCGGTATCTATACCGAATACAAAGGCATCTCCGAAACGGAAATGAAAAAAGTGGATCATTTCCTGCATGTGGAGTGGGGTGGCGACAGCCATGCCGGACGGCATTCGGAAACTCCGGACAACGGATTGCAGAAGATCAAGGCCAGTGGTAATGCCGATGAACGCGCGGGTGATGCGGCATTGGTTGGCGGCGCGGCAAGGGCATCAAAGGACGGCGACTGGAGTGAGTCCTATATGGTCAACCTGGTGGACTGGCACCTGAAGGAACAGGAAACAATGCCATGGCTTACTGGTACTGCCCAATGGCCGTTCAAGGATTTTTCCACTCCCTTGCGCCCGGATAACCCGGTGCCCTATGTCAACCAGAAGGGTGTGGTGGAACGTGACCTTACGCGCAAGGAAACGTATTATGTATACCAGTCGTACTGGTCCACCCAACCCATGATCCATATCTATGGCAATGGCTGGCCAGTGCGCTGGGGTGCGGAAGGTGAAGAAAAGATGGTTAAAGTATTTTCAAATATGGAAAGCGCCGAGCTCTTTGTCAATGGGAAAAGTCTTGGGATAAAAAAACGCGACAGCCAGGATTTCCCCGCAGCCGGCCTTCGATGGACAGTCCCGATGAACGCCGGTAACTACCAACTCAGGGTGGTCGGGCACAACGGCAAAACCCGGCTCACCGATTCACTCAGTTTTGTGTACCAGTCGCGCCCATGGGGAAAAGCACACCGCCTGCGTTTAACAAAGATCAACGAAGCAGGCGGGGTGGCCATGGTGGAAGCAAGCCTCGAAGACAGTGCCGGTACAAGATTGCTGGACAGCCGCGCGATCCTGCGTTTCGGGATCAATGGCGACGGATCACTGGTTGACAACCAGGGCACCTCCGGCGGTTCACGTGTGGTTCAATTGTATAATGGACGCGCCACCATCCGGATCCGGACCAATAAGGGAAAATCAATGGTCAGTGCTTCGGTGGAAAATATCCCTGCAGTTTTTACAGAACTCTGATACTATATGAAAGGATTGCTGCTTTTGATATTAACCCTTCCTGTTGTGCTGCTTGCGCAACGGAACCCGCACCAGGCAAGCGTTCTGGAATCGGTTCTTGTAACGCTCCGGCCCGTTATCGAAAAGAATGCCGGGTGGGCGATGCAGCAGGAGCCCGTCACAGTCACTGCCAGCAGCAGTGCACGGAGTGCCGGCGGCCTGCATGATTTTTTCAGCGAAGGGGACTACTGGTGGCCCGATCCGAAGAGCCCGGATAGTCCGTATGTGCAACGCGACGGATTGACTAATCCGGATAATTTCAACGATCACCGGAATGTCATGATCCGGTTCAGCCGCATAGCCGGTGCATTGGGTTCGGCATTCGTCCTGACAAAAAAACCGGAGTATGCCAGGCAGCTGATGCTCCATTGCCGGGCCTGGTTTGTGGATACCGCAACACGTATGAACCCCCGGTTGTTGTATGCACAGGCAATCAAAGGCCGCGCTACCGGTCGCGGAATTGGTATTATCGACGCCATCCAGTTGATGGAGGTGGTAAAGGCACTTGAGGTAGTGGAACCTGCCGTAAAAGATAAAAAGCTTTACAAAGCCTGTCGTGCCTGGTTTTCGGATTACCTGGCATGGGTCAGCACCCACCCGTATGGTCTTGATGAAAAAAATGCAAAAAACAACCATGGTACCTGCTGGGTGATGCAGGTGGCCGTGTTTGCCGGCTTTACCGGAAACAAACCATTACTCGATACCTGTGCCCGCCGGTTCCGCGAGGTGTTGTTACCAGCGCAGCTGGCAGCGGACGGAAGTTTCCCGCTTGAACTCAAACGCACAAAACCCTACGGCTACTCGCTGTTCAACCTCGATGCCATGACCACCATTGCCCATGAGTTGTGGGGCAACGCTGGGGATCTCTGGCAGGCAGCCACTGCGCAGGAGGCAACCTTATTCACAGCGGTGGATTTTATGCTACCGTATATAAATGATAAAAACAGCTGGCCTTATGGTAAAGATGTGATGTACTGGGACGAATGGCCTGTGGCACAACCATTCCTTGTATTTGCCACTGTGGCTTCGGGTAAAAAAGAATACCTCGATACATGGAAAAAACTGGACCATGATCCGCAGGTGGGTGAAGTGATCCGTAACCTGCCGGTGCGTAATCCTTTGATCTGGCTGTATGGTAAAAAATAATCCTTTCAACAAAAGAAACCTCTTCATGATCCGCTATATACTTTTTCCCGCCTTTCTTGCTGTGATCAGTACGCCCGTTTTTGCGCAGCCCGTGGACCTCGCAAAAACAATGCGTGATGCGCAGTCGCAGATGGACCTGCTTCTCCTCAACACCATCCGTTACCGCAATACCGATAACACGCCCTACGGGCCACGGACAATTGAAAACGGGAAGTTGAAACTGATCCCGAAACGCGACTGGACCAGTGGTTTTTTTCCAGGGGAAGCCTGGTACCTGTATGAATACAGCCGTAACCGGAAAAAAAGAAACATTGCTGTAAACCTGACCGGTGGACTCGAAACGGAGAAATACAATGCAGGCACCCATGATATGGGTTTCAAGATCTATTGCAGTTTCGGCAACGGCTACCGGTTGACGGGTGATACCGGATTCCGGACCGTCATCCTGCAGTCAGCCCGCACGCTCAGTAAGCGTTTCAATGCGAAAGCGGGAGTGATCCGGTCCTGGGACCATAACCGGGATAAATGGGATTATCCGGTGATCATCGATAATATGCTCAACCTCGAACTACTTTTTGCCGCTACAAAAATCAGCGGCGATTCGTCATTCTACCGGATTGCGGTAACGCATGCGCGGACAACCATGATGCATCATTTCCGGCCGGACAACAGTTGTTACCATGTAGTGGACTACGATACACTGACCGGCGACGTGCGGAAGAAGACCACCCACCAGGGGTACAGCAATGAGAGCGCCTGGTCGCGCGGACAGGCCTGGGCGGTGTATGGATACACGATGTGTTACCGGTTTACCAAAGACACCGCATTCCTGGCACAGGCCGAAAGATCCGCCGCATACATGCTTGACCATAAAAATATGCCGGCGGATGGCGTTCCCTACTGGGACTATGACGCTCCCGGCATCCCGGATGAAGAACGCGATGCATCCGCGGCTGCTGTCCTGGCTTCTGCATTGTATGAACTGGCATCATATAGCAAAACGCGCGACTACCCCGCCAGGGCGGACATGATCCTCCGGTCGCTGACCAATCATTACAGGTATAAAAAAGGGGAGGGGCTTGGGTTTATCCTGCAGCATAGCACGGGTTCCAAACCGGCAAAATCTGAAGTGGATGTACCATTGATTTATGCAGACTACTATTACCTCGAAGCATTGCTCCGGAGTAAATCATTAACAAAATACACCAGCACCTCCTGGAAATAATCAGCCGGAAGTGGATGCGCGTTCCACGATATGGGAAGGGAAAATTGATTTCTTCTCACCCGGCACCAGTGTTTTCTTTTCAATGATTTTGAAAAGTACTGCCGCTGCTTCCTTGCCGATCTCATAGGCTGGTTGCACGATCGTGGTCAGTGGCGGGTCAAACAATGCCGTGGCGGAGAGATTAGAGAAACTGATCACTTTTAAATCCGTGGGAATCCTGACGCCGGTATCGCGACAGACTTCATAAGTATTGATCGCAAGTTTTTCCACTGCCGCAAAAATTGCATCCGGGCGATCGGGGCCCTGCAGGAGTTCGCGGATCTTTGTGCGGTTGGATTCGTCATCGGTCCCGCATTCGACCTGGATGGCACTGCCTGCCAGTCCGTGTTTTTCCAACGCCCGTAAATAACCACTGCTCCTGCGGGTGCTGATGGAAAGATGTCCTGACATTTTAAGCAGGGCGATCCGTTTACAACCTTTCTGCAACAGATGCTCCGTCCCGTTGAATGCGGCATCGGTATCATCGCTGCTCACACGCGGCACATCAAAGCCTTCCACAATGCGATCAAAAAACACAAGTGGCAAACCCGTTGTATTTACGTCCTTCAGGTGTTCGAAATCCGCTGTGGTGTTGGAAACGGAAATCATCATACCATCCACACGGCCATTGCGGAGCACCTGCAGGATATCCTTTTCGCGGGAAAAGGCTTCATGGGTCAGGTAGATAAGTACATGGTATCCCTTTTTCTGCGCCACATCCTCAACACCATTCATCACCTGCGAGAAAAAATTGTTTTCAATTTCGGGAATGATTACTGCGATCGTATTGCTTTTGCTTTGCCGGAGACTGGAGGCATGCGGGTTTGGCTGGAAACCAAGTTTCTCCGCCAGTGCCTTTACGCGGTCCTTGGTTTCCTGGCTGATCTCATGGCTGCCACGCAGCGCCCGCGATACGGTTGACGCGGAAAGATTTAATTCCTGGGCAAGTCTCTTGAGGTTGATAGTTCGTCGTTTTAATCAGGTGCTGGCAGCAGTTACCGGATGGCTGCCTGTAAATTTCGTAATCGTTTGCGTGAATAAAAAAACGGAATGGCGATCTTCACGCAAAATATTGTTTAAAATTACCGGAAATATAGGGTTAATCCGCGAGGTTTTGCGGACCGGCCAATAACAACCATATGGAGAATAAAAAACTGCAGGGGAAGGTGATTGTGGTCACTGGCGGCACGGGAGTTCTGGGAGAAGCATTTACACGCGCAATTGCCGGTGAAGGGGCCGTGGTTGGAATACTTGGACGCAACACCGCAGTGGCGGAAGAACGCGCCGCAAAAATAATTGCAGCAGGCGGGAAGGCAGAAGCGATAACCGCCGATGTATTAAAGGAGGGAGACCTGCAAAAGGCAGCGGCATTCTTCCTTGATAAATATGGTAAGATCGACGGCCTGGTCAATGCCGCGGGTGGTAATACACCAGATGGAGTGGTACAGCCATCGCAGGATGTATTTGAACTGAACATCCAGGGATTGCGGGATGTATTTGACCTTAATCTTTTTGGTACACTGTTGCCGACACAGGTGTTTGGTAAGGTGATGCTGCAGACTTCCGGTGCAGGGAGTATCGTCAATATATCCTCCATCACCGCACATCGTGGTCTTACACGGGTGCTCGGATACAGTCTCGCCAAATCCGCCATAGAAGCCTATACACGCTGGTTCTCGGTCGAGCTGGGATTACGGTTTGGTGATAAAATCCGGATGAATGCCATCGTGCCTGGTTTCTTCCTCACCGAACAGAACCGTACACTTTTAACCAATCCCGATGGTTCCAATACTTCCCGTGGTGAGGCCATCATCGCCAATACACCAGTGAAACGATACGGCAAACCGGATGAACTTACCGGTGCGCTTACCTGGTTGCTGGGAAATGATTCTGTATTTGTAAACGGGACATCCATCGTGGTTGATGGAGGTTTCCTTGCCTACAGTGGTGTATAAAATTCGATACTGATGTACAGCTTTGAACAGACGATGAGATGGTTTGGTCCCGCAGATCCGGTGAGTCTTGCCGATCTCCGGCAGGCAGGATGTACAGGTGTGGTCACTGCATTACACCAGGTGCCGAACGGGGAGACCTGGACCATAATAAAAATAAATGAACGGAAAGCGCTGATCGAAGAAGCCGGCCTGCGCTGGTCGGTAGTGGAAAGTGTACCCGTACATGAAGAAATAAAAACACGCAGTGGTCAGTACCAAACATGGATCGCCAATTACCAGCAGAGTATCCGTAATCTCGGTGCATGCGGGATCCCGGTTGTGACATATAATTTTATGCCGGTACTTGACTGGACGCGCACGGACCTTTCATATGCCTGTCCCGACGGCAGCCGTGCACTCCGCTTCGAGCGCCATGCAATGATTGCCTTTGACCTGTTCCTGCTGCAAAGACCAGGTGCGCAGGAGGAGTACAGTGCCGAAGATATTGCACTGGCCGAACAACGTTTCATGTCTATGACGCCACAGGAGAAGGAACTCCTGCAACGTAATATCATAGCGGGTTTGCCGGGTAGCGAAGAGAGTTTTACGCTGGCGCAATTCCAGCAGGCGCTGGACACCTACAAGGGCATTGATGCGGAAAGGCTGCAGGCCAATCTTGTATCATTCCTTGCAGCGATCACCCCGGTTGCGGAAGAGGCGGGAGTGAACCTGGCCATCCATCCGGATGATCCGCCGTTCGCAATTTTTGGTTTGCCACGGGTGGTGAGCACTGCCCCGTTGCTTGCAGCAATCTTCAATAAAGTACCATCACCCGCAAACGGAATTTGTTTCTGTACCGGTTCTTTTGGCGTGCGTGCCGACAATGATTTACCGGCGATGGTCCGACAGTTTGGCGACCGGATTCATTTTGTGCACCTGCGCAGTACCGAGCGCGATGCAGCAGGAAATTTCCATGAGGCCAACCACCTGGAAGGTGATGTGGACATGTATGCTGTGGTGAAGGAACTGGTAACCATCATGCATTCGCGACAGGTATCTATACCCATGCGTCCCGACCATGGCCATCAGATGCTGGATGACCTGCACAAAAAAACAAACCCTGGTTATTCTGCGATCGGACGCCTGCGTGGTCTTGCAGAGTTACGCGGGCTTGAACTCGGTATACGCCGTTCGCTCTCCTGAAGTCTGCCTGATATCCCCTGTAATCCTTTACCGGCCTGCATTGCGGGCCGTTTGTATTTCTGTACTGTTACGCAGGTAGCAATTATGATACAGGGAAGTTTCCGGAATCGTTTCCGTAAATAAACCCCCGTCATTTGTGTTATCGTTCATAAAAAAGAAACACCTTAACAGTATGAAGCTGGTAGCTGTATCAGTTTACTTGCATATGGAGTAGTACAGGCAGGCGCCCGCCGGTCTCTATTGCTTAACGAATTACTAACTGAAAAAACGATTGCTGTATGAGAGTCCACTCCAGTCCAGGTGTCCGGCTATTGTGCCCGCGAACATGGATGCGTACATTTTCTTTCCTGATCTTCCAGTGCTGTGCGCTGCTTGTTTTTGCCCAGGCAAAAAAAGTGGAAGGTACCGTTACCAATGCCAGTGGTGCACCGCTTGAACTGGTGAATGTGTCCATTAAGGGTACCGTTTCCGGAACTGCTACCGACAGTAAAGGCTACTATTCCATCAACGCCGAACCCGGTGCTGTGCTCGTATTCAGTTACACTGGTGTATTCACCAAAGAGGAAACGGTGGATGCCCGCGACAGGATCGATGTATCCCTTACCGATAACCCGGCATCAATGGAAACTGTTGTGGTAATTGGTTACGGCACGCAAAAAAAGGTCAATCTCAGTGGTGCCGTTGCGCAGGTGTCGGGAAAGGAACTGATGAACCGGCCTGTGCCGAATGCCACTGCTGCATTGCAGGGTGTGCTCCCCGGTGTCACGGTCTTACGCGGTAGCGGTCAGCCCGGTGACGAAGGTGTGGGGATCCGTATCCGGGGATTCACCTCATCCAACCAGGCAAACGCATTGGTGCTGGTAGATGGTATTGAACAGGATATCAATCTCCTTGACCCCAATGATATCGAAAGCTACTCCGTGCTGAAAGATGCTTCCGCCTCGGCCATTTATGGTTCACGTGCCGCATCCGGTGTGATCCTCGTGACAACCAAAAAGGGAACCACAGGCAGGACCCGTGTCAGTTTCAATTCTTATTACGGCGTCAACATCACTGCCCGCCAGCCCCGGCGTCTGAATTCCTGGGATGAACAGGTCCTAATCGATGAAGCGCGTTTCAATGCAACCGGGTCAGCTGAATTCAACCAGGAACAGATCGAATGGCTGCAGAATCCCAACTTCGATTACCGGCCAAATCCTACGCAGGACCGCTGGGAATATTTTGGTAACAATGACTGGGTAAAAGAGGGAATGGATAAGTACAACGGCATGCAGAATTATGCGCTGACTGTAAGCGGGGGTGAGGCGAAACTGAATTACCTCGTGACCGGAAGTTACTACAAACGTGACGGGGTCATGCGATACGGCCCTGATGACAACTCCCGTTATAACTTTAAATTCAATCTCAACTCGGAAGTCAATAAATACGTCAGCATGCGAATGCAGGCGGGATATATCGGATCATTTGTCCGGGAAAATTCCTTCGGTACTGACCAGATCATCAACCGGCTGTACCGGAGTCGAACGAGGCAATCCCTGTACACACCTCCGGAAGATGTAACTGGCCAGCCCTACAACGGTGATCTCCAGATCAATGCCGTGGATATTGAAAAGAACTCAGGACTTGAAACGCGCGACTACCAGACTTTCACTGCATTATTTGGCATCCAGGTGAAAAATATTGTAAAGGGGCTGACGCTGGATGTCATCGGGTGGAGAAACCAGAATGACTATGCAATGGAGAATAACCGGCGCAGCCTCTTCTGGTATGGCAGGAGCGTGGGTACCGTGCGCTTCAATGCCAACGTCCCGAATTCCTATACCCTCACACAAAACAAAGCCCGCCAGAATAACCTCCAGGCTTATCTTACTTACACCAAACGGATAGGTGCACACAATTTCACCGTCCTTCAGGGTGCTTCCTATGAGGATTACCGCAAAGATGAAGTAGGTGCGTTTGCACAAAACCTGATTTCAAATGATGATTTCAGTCTCAATTTCGGTGACGCGCTGACCAAGACGAACCGCGACCTGGTACAGACCTGGGCACTGGGTTCGTTGTTCGGCCGGTTCAACTACAGTTTCAGGGACCGTTACCTGCTGGAAGCATCGTACCGGTACGATGGAAGTTCCCGGCTGGCACCCGCCAACCGCTGGCAGTTGTTCCCGTCCTTCTCCGCAGCCTGGAGAATCGACCAGGAGAGTTTCATGGCAAAGTTGCCGTGGATCAACACGTTCAAGCTCCGGGCATCATGGGGACAGCTGGGTAATGGTTCCGTACTGGGTTTGTATGATTACATACCGCTGCTGACCAGTGGTCTCAATACCAGCAACCCGCTGGTATTTAATGGTACGCGCACCCAATACTTCTACCAGGGCGAACTTGCCTCACCGGATAAAACCTGGGAGACCGTACAACAATCCAATATCGGACTGGACATGGCTTTCCTGAGAAACCGGCTGACTATCACCACCGACTACTATGTAAAACGCAACATCGATATGCTGGCTACCCTCGCGGTGCCCAATATCATCGGGATCGCGGTTCCGAATGTGAACATCGGTGAACTGAAAAGCTGGGGAGCTGAACTCGATGTAAAATGGCGCGACCGTATCGGTGATGTGGATTACCGGGTTGGTTTCAATATTTCCGACAACCAGAATAAACTGGTTAAATACGGGGGTACCAATTCAATCGGTACCGGTGGTGTGGTGAACTTCCTCGAAGGTTATGCGATGAATACCGTCTGGGGTTTTAAAACCGATGGCTATTTCCAGAGTAAACAGGAAGCCGACGATTACAAATCACGGGTCAGTTATCCCTTCTTTAATAACCCCGCCGCCGGCGATGTAAAATACCTTGACCTGAACGGTGATGGCGTCATCTCCGCAGGTGATGGTACACCGCAGAATCCGGGTGACCTCGTTTACCTGGGTACCACCAACGCCCGCTACCAGTATGGATTTGATCTTGGACTTAGCTGGAAAGGGTTCGATTTCTCGGTCTTCTTCCAGGGAGCCATCAAAAGGGCGTTCCTTATTGATGAAGGTACCCTTTCGCCGATCCTTGGCACAGCCGATATGCCATGGACAATCCATATGGATCGCTGGACACCTGAAAATCCCGATGCATTTTTTCCAAGGATGTACCAGACCAGCGCGCACAATTTCCGGCCGTCGGATAAGTGGACACAGAATGGCAGCTATCTCCGCCTGAAAAACGTATCCGTAGGTTATACCATTCCTGTAACCAGGAAAGTATTCCGCGAACTGAAAGTGTATGTAAGCGGACAGGACCTCTGGGAAAGCACAAAAGTGCTGAGCGTATTTGACCCGGAAGTCGGCAACAACGTGGGCGCGACAGCCTATCCATTCTTCCGCACAGTATCTGTTGGACTCAATGTTTCATTTAACTAACGATTGACCATGACAAAGAACAAAACCTTACTACTCTCCCTCCTCGCGACGGGTCTCACACTGGCCAGCTGCGAGATAGACCGGCTGCCGGAATCGGAATACACCGATGTGCAGTTCTGGAATACTGAAAACGATCTCATGAATGCTGCGAACAGGATGTACCAGCAGCTGGATGCCAACTGGGTGGATAACCGTGGCGACGATGCCGTGAACCAGTCGGGTCCCAACCAGGTAAGCAACGGCAGTGTGCCGGTGCCAAACACCAGCGGCAACTGGAATGATCGCTATGATGAAATTTTCACCGCGAATAATATCCTTATTAAATCCGAAAAAGCACAGGTATCCGAAGCAGTGCTCAACCGCTACAAAGGCGAAGCCTGTTTCTTCCGCGCCTACGCGTATTCCCAGCTGGTGAAAATTTATGGCGATGTGCCGCTGCTCCTCAAAACACTGGATTTCAGTTCACCCGAATTAAAAATGCCACGCACCCCGAGAGCCGAAGTGATGGCACAGATTTACGCAGATCTCGATTTTGCTGCACAATGGCTGCCCACCAGGGCGGCACTCGTGGTTACCCAATATGGCCGTGTTACAAAAAGCAGTGCCTGGGCCCTGAAAGCAAGGATGGGATTGTATGAAGGCACCCGTCTCAAATTCAGCAACCAGCAGGGCTGGCAGGAACACCTGCAAGCTGCAGTTGCCGCGGCCGAAAATGTAATGGCTGCCGGCCATACGCTATTCGCCAGCTTTGGCGGCTTGTTCAACCAGCCTGGTGAAGGCGCGGCCAATACGGAGAATATCCTCGTGAAAATCTTTGGCGTAGACAATACCAATGTGATCCTCGGGCACAATAACTCCCGTGATCTCGAAAACGGACGGATGGCCCCGACGCGCAACCTGCTCCGACAGTTTCTTTACAGCGATGGTCTCCCTGCATTTACCACCGAAGGAAATGCAACGGCTACACGATCCCCGTTGTTTATTGAAGAAGGAAACGAGGCCGGTTACAATACCATTCTCGACAACCGTGACCCCCGTCTCGCATTCACGGTTTTCCGGTCGGGTGAAGAAGCCTACAAAGGTCCATGGGTGCCGACCACATCACTCGGCGCAAGGTCAGGTTTCGCTGCAAAAAAGGGATTCAATGTTGCTGACCAGACGATCAACAACGGCGCAACCGTGGATCGCATCCTGATCCGTTTTGGTGAAGTGCTTCTGACCTTTGCGGAGGCAAAATTTGAACTGAATGAATCCATTTCTGATGAGGACCTGGAATTATCCGTCAACCGCCTGCGCACACGTGTAGGGTTTCCCGTGAAGCTCACTAATGCCTTTGTTACCGGCAACGGCCTTGATATGCGTGAAGAAATCCGCCGCGAACGCACGGTCGAACTCGCCCTTGAAGGATTCAGGTACGATGATCTCATCCGCTGGAGAAAGGCGGAAGCTGCCCTGCCGAAAGACCTGCTGGGCGCGAAATACGTGGAGGTGGACTGGCCTAATACCAATGCGGGCAACTTCCTGCTGAACCCCGACCGGGTGATCATCGCAGAACCCGCAGCCAACAGGTCATTCCGCACCGACCGCGATTACCTGTACCCAATCCCGCTGAATGAGATCTCCCTCAGCGGCGGCAGCGTAATCCAAAATCCTAACTGGCAATAATAAATACACGCACATGAAAGCACGAATCTATATAACAGCAATGCTGGCAGCAATCACCGTCCTCGCTGCCTGTGATAAGGACGAACACGAATACCCGGCAGGCCTCCCCGAATATGAACACCACTATTACCTCGCTTACCTTCCCAATAACAATTCCAATGTAGTGGTGCAGCGTAACCAGGCAGCACTGGTAAAATTCCCCGTGCAGTTTTACTCCGCTTTTACCAGGCCCTACGATGCCACTACCTATTACGCTATTGTAATGGACGGGATCACCACTCCTGCGGAACTCGGGGTAGACTACCAGGTGGTGGATAAGGATGGCGGGACCATCAACCCGGTGGAAGGCAAATACCCGATGACCTTTGCCCAGGCCATCCGGAGGACCGATACGATCTACCTGAAAATGCTGAACAATACCGCACCAGGTACCCGTAAACTCGAAGTACAGATCCTCACAAATATTACCGACCAGTATGCGGTTGACAATTTTTCCACCGCATTCCGCCGGCCGGTTGAAATAAGGTAAGAACAATCATACATGCAGGGCCCGGGCATTGATTCCGAAAGGGATCACCCGGGCTTTTTTCTTTATTTTTAAGGATGTCCGGTTATCACTCATCCACAAACATTCCCGTTTTGAAAAAGGCATTCCCGATTTTATTTGTTCTCCTCTGCTCCGTCCATTTCCTGCATGCACAACGTGACCGGATCAGTATCAATGACGGCTGGTTTTTTTCAAAAGCAAAACCGCAGGGCAAGGGGATCGATACATCCGGTCTCCGCTGGGAAGCCGTCACCCTGCCACATAGCTGGAATACCGCCGATGTAATGGATGACGAACCGGGCTATTATCGCGGTATCGGATGGTACCGGCGGCGTATCCATGTACCCGCTTTCAAACGGCATAAACACCTGGCACTTTATTTTGAAGGGGCCAACCAGCTTGCAACAGTTTATGTAAACGGGAGGAAAGCGGTCACGCATACCGGGGGTTACAACGGCTTTTATGTCACGATCGACAACCTGGTGAAGGAAGATGGCCTTGCGGAAATCCTGGTCAGTGTAGACAATAGTTTCAATGAAGCCATTGCCCCGCTGACCGCCGACTTTACATTTTTTGGCGGCCTCTATCGCAGTGTATCGCTGATCAGCACGGACCCGGTCCATTTTGAAATGCCCGCCGATGGCGGCAGTTCGGTTTATATAACCACACCAACTGTGAGTGCCACAGCTGCCACGGTCAAAATAAAAAGCAGTATCGTCACTCCCGAACAAACGGGTAAACCAAAAAAACGTAACCTGCTGCTGGTGTCGGAAATCCGCGATGCATCGGGGTTGCTTGTCAGTTCGGATACACGCAAACTCAACCTTGCAGCGGGGATCCGGCAGGAAGCCATCCAGGAATTCAAACCGCTGCCTGACCCGCATCTCTGGAATACCAGTGACCCCTATCTCTATACCGTCAGCACCAGGCTGATCGATGCCGGTACAAAGTCCGTGCTCGATGAAATCAACAACCCGCTTGGTTTTCGCTGGTACCGTTTCAGTGCCGACTCCGGATTTTTCCTGAATGACCAGCCGCTGAAACTCGTTGGTGCGAGCCGGCACCAGGACCGTCCTGACCTCGGCAACGCAGTTCCCTCCGCACTTGCAAGGGAGGACATCGGGTTGCTAAAAAAAATGGGTGGCAATTTCCTCCGCGTGGCCCACTATCCGCAGGACCAGGCCATCCTTGATGAATGTGACCGCCTCGGGATCATTGCATCCGTTGAAATCCCGCTGGTAAATGAG
>SEAD01000095.1 GCA_004173355.1 Chitinophagaceae bacterium
TTGCTGCTTGCGAACGTCTCTGCCTGCTTTACCAATCTTCCACTCACATCAAAAAACTGCAGGGTTGCTTTTGCCGCTCGCGGAAAACTGATCACCAATTGGCTGCTGGCAGGATTTGGATAAAGTGAAATAACCTCGACACCAGATTTCCTGAGAACGACTACATTACTATAGCTGAACCTGCCATCATAATCCACCGTTTTCAGCCGATAATACAACACATTGTTGGAACGGATATTATCATTCACGGTGTAGTAATTGGTAGAAGCTCCTTTTGCATTCTGGAATACCGCTGTATTGCTGAACGTCCGTCCATTGTCACTATACTCTATCTGGTATCCGGCAACATTGTTTTCATCGACAGTCGTCCAGTCAAGCTTTACTGATTGGCCGTTAGTGGAAAGACTTGCAGTAAAACTGAGCAGCCGGGAAGGCAGCGTACTCGATGGAGTGAAGATGACAAGCCGATGGCTTGTGAAATTGGGTACGAAGAGCCGCCCATTGACGAACAAATCGCGGGGACCATTCAAATTGGCCGGTAAATTCCCAGCTGTGTTGCTTGTAAAAGTGGACTGTCCGAGTACATTGGATGCGTTTGCGCCATTACCAAGCGAAGCGGCGTTGTCGAAAATAAGCACACGATTTCCGGCATCACTTACATATATGCGCCCCCCCGCATCTCCGTAAATACCCCGAACGACGCTCATTTGATTTTGAGAAATGGCGCCAGTCCCCGTGGTAAATGTTGCCTGACCAAGCACCTGGCTTGCTGCGGATCCATTCGCCAGTGTTGCAGCAGCGGCATAGCGCAAGACACGATGATTGGTTTGGTCGGCCACCCATAAGTCTCCGTCAGCAGAAACAAAAAGCTGGTTTGGAAGACGGAGGCCGGTCGCAGTTAAGGCGTATGTCGTGCTGGTAAAGTCTGGCTGGCCCAGCACGCCATCTGCGGGGGCACCATTTGCTTTCGCAGCGGCATTGTCAAAACGAAGGATTCGGTTATTGCCCTGATCCGAAACCCAGAGTGTGGTGCCCTGGCAGAATACTGAAGTAGCAGATAAAATCGTAGTACTACTCGTTACTCTGGATGTATTAGTCGTAAAATCTGTCTGTCCCAAAACCCCGTTAGCCAGGCTGCCGCTGGCAATCGTTGCCGCATTGTCAAAACGTAGCACCCTTCTGTTGGAGGGATCTGCCACCCATAACCTTCCCGCGGCATCGATGGCCAACCCCTTTGGGGCCTGCATACCTGTTTGGGTGGCAGCTGCTCCATTCGTTCCGAAACCAGGTTGTCCCAATACTGCTTCGGCAGCAGCTCCATTTGTCATTGCCGCTGAAGAGGCAAATCGTACCACCCGGTTGTTATTGGCTTCCGATACAAAAATTTTACCGGTTGCAGGATCTACCACAACACCGTTAGGCGAGAAAAAATTTGCAGCGCCACTGCCAGAAGTGCTGGTTGTGAAATCCGGCTGCCCCAGGATATTGACTGCAGACTGCCCGTTCGACCATTGGGCATGAAGGTTTAAAGAAAGAATACTTATAACGAAGAGGAAGAGGCAGCGTAGAGGTTTTGTCATCAGAGCTCTATTTATGGGTATTTGCTGCAAGCTAAGCAAACGAGTGAATTAACATTATTACAAACGCCCTGTTATTTGACCAACGTCAATGAGTACTCCTTTAGCTGTGCGGATTTAATGGTATTGTATTAGAACCGTTGATGGGTTAACCTTACCATTGGATGATTTCTCCATATATAACTTATGCCGGTCGGTTACTGCCTGATCGAATTAGCTCCCCGGCACTTTAAGACCCAGGCATATACGACTATCCGCATCAGGAAAAAAGGAAGTATAATAATGACGGAGCCCCGGAAATTGTCCGGGCTGAACACGGCAGGGAATTTATTCACCACAAAGAATAACAGCACGCCTCCCAGTATTATGGAAATATGCAGGATGATGATGTTTGCGGTAAATACATTGATGGTACCCTGAGGGGTTGGTTGGAACCAGCTCGCTGCCACCTGCCGGGCAATGGTCAACACAAGGGCAGCATTAAAAAACATATTCCTGAAAAACAGCACCTGCATGTTCACTGGAAATGCGGGGGTATTCCACGCAGACATAAAACCGAAAATGACCACTATGAAAACAAAATAGATCGCCAGCAATATAAGACTGCCGGCAGTGCGTGATGGTTTGGGCCTGGATTCCGGTTGGCAATCTGGTACCGCAGCAGCTGCAGCAGGACGACGGAACACCCGGTCAATCAGCACCCTGATCAGTTCATGCCACCAGAAAAGATAGATCACATAAAACACAGTGGTCTGCCCATTCAGGATGGCAAACAAAGTAAGCACCGTCAGGGCAAGCGATTCCCATAAGTCCGGTTGAAATGAAAGTTTGAGCTTGAATAACATCGGTGCACCAAAGTAAAAGATCCGTTGCACCGCAGTAATACCTTCCTGTGGGTATATTGACCAAACCAGTCCCCTCTCATAACAACTTATTTAATGCTCTCATGATCGCCTTACTCAAAGGCAACGGCGCATTAGCATCAACCACCAGCGGCTCTCCGTTGAGTCCCTTACTTTGACCAAAAAGAGACGAAGCACGCCAAATCCATAGGGTTTTTACCATTGCGGCAGAGCAGCTTTTGTACAAGCTACCCCGTCGAAAATTGCTTCCATTGATCAAGAATGTATGCAGTCGCTGAAGAAGAATCAAAGCCAACGTGACCCTCGACCCACTCTTCCAGATATGGGTTTGCCGAAAGTTCAGCAAATTCCTTTTTCAGGTAGTCCCGCAGTTCTTCGGTAGCTGCGAGCATTTCTTCCCATATTTTCATTCGGTTTGCCAGCACATAGATGATATCTTCAAAGTCTGTACTGGTGCGCCCATCACCTTTTCCACGGTTTTTATATGCTTCGAGTTTTGACGCAATAAAATGCGAACTCGTGAAAATCTTCACAGCATCCCGCTGATCTATTTGAAAGTCGATTGCATTTCGAAAGCCATCGGAATACCATCGATTACTGAATCCTAAAATGGCTTCATTCGTAGCCATGAGATCGATTATCAATCCCTGTGCCTTGAATCTGCCAACAAATTTGGCGCTTGTATCCACTTCGAATCCTTTATTTCTCAATTTTTCCTGAAGAGTGAGGTAATCCCCCGTGGTACTCACTTCCACCAGAATATCGACATCCTGTGTCGGTCTGAAATCAAGGCCGGCCCTGTCCGCGTAGAGTGACACTGTCGCGCCGCCAACATAAACAACTTCTTTACTCAACTCTTCCAACAGCGTGTTCACCGCTTTTATTCGCAGGACATTTATATTATGATTTATCATTGGCGAACATTTTTTTCAGTTCCTCCAGCGCTACCGGTATCTCGCGTGTTCTCCCGACCCTGATAACATCCAGCAATGCCAGCGCCTTGTAAAGATTCGGGTTTTCCTTGATTGCCAAGGTCTGTTTTGGATACAAAGGTTCGATGCTGAGACCGTAATCCGGGCCTTTAAAGTCGACCCATACATAGTTTATTTGGCTCTCAAACTCCTCTTTCATAAACTCATGGGAATGTGCGGTTGCCCATCCATGCGCCATTCCACCCGGCTTGACGGGAAAAATGTACTTTAATCCGTAACGGATAAATTCGAGAAAGGACTGACTGTATACTTTGCCTTTATCGGAAACCAGACCACTAAGTACGCTGCGGTTTACGGATTCCGACACCTCTGACTGGCTGATAAATAAGCGGGTTGCCAGGTCTTTTTTCTGACTTGACAAATTTGGATTAACCAATAGTTCAATCAGGATTACCAGATCCTGGGGCCTCATTCCATTGTGCTTTCTCATTAAACAAAGCTATGGATTAAATCTTATATCGCAATATGCGATTTGCGATTTAGAGAATGTGTTCCCCCTTTGTTTTTCCAAACTCCTTCCGGTACTCCATCGGTGTCATCCGGAATTCCCTTTTGAACAAACGGATAAAAGAGCTCTCGTTCTCAAAGCCACATCGGATAACAATGCGGCCCACCGCGATACCTGATTTCTTTAATAACAAAGACGCTTTCTTTAATCGCAGCCGCGTGAGGTATTGCAGGGGTGTCAGTTCATAGGCGCTACGGAAGCAGCGGATAAAATGGAACTGGGAGAGGTGTGCCAGGCCAGCCAGTTGAGCGATCGTAATTTTTTCTTCCGGATGGCGGGTCATGTAGGCCAGCGCCATTTTGAGTTTTTTATGCAGGTCTTTTTGGGTGGCCTCGTTTGTGGCCGGTATTTGTTTACTTGTCTGGTATTGCGGTGACTCAAACCAGGGCTTCTTCGGCCGGGTAGCCGGATAGCCGTTCTTCTCGCGGAACGCTTTTCGCTCGGGAGTGAAGTTCCACCAGTTGAGTTTACTATCCGGATGGTTGGCAAAATGGACAACCAGCCGGAACTGGTCTTCCACACAGGGATCGGTCCACACGCCTTTTTGCAATTCGTATTGGTCAGTCAGTTTTGCACCGTCTTTCCGTTTGAGCTCGCGAAGCGAATAATAGCCCATCCCGATCAGGTCATGCGCAAAGCGTATCCCGATGGAAGGCAGGCTTTGGAACTCAGAAAGCGCAAACAGTTCCAACGCCCTGATCTTCGAAGTACCGAGCAATTGCTGCAATACCGTTGGTTTGTGCAGGTGTATTTCACTCTTTTTGATTTTAAGGGCGCGCAACTTCTTCACTTCTCCGGGGGTTACATCCAACGGATTGAGTTCCTGTTTAGTCATGTTCAGCGAAAGTTAGCAGGTAATTATTGTTGTCGCACAACGAAAATTCAGTAGCACCGTAGAAGGTTTTCTCCAGGCCGGTAAGCAGAGGTACCTGGTCTTTGATCTGGTGAAAATACTGCCGAATGTCTTTCACGGTGATGTAGAGCAGCAGCGATCCTCCATCGGTACGGGTCACCATCGGCAGCCTGCCTTCGATGCTGGCAAAATTCTGGAACATAAATACGACACTCCCGTTGGTCATCAGGGCAAATATTTTTTCGCCCTGTGGCGTAGTTACTTCGTCGGTTATCGTAAAACCGAGTCTGGTGTAAAAGTGGATGGTGGCCTGCAGGTCCCTGACGAAGATGTTGGGTGAAATCGACTTCATAATTGAATACGTATTTGTTTACCCAAAACTAGTCGAAAGGTAAATGGGGAAATGTGCGGATATTGCGAAAGTCCGGTGAGGCGCGACCTGACTCTTTAATATGGCATCCGGTATTCAATTGGGATGCCTGATCTAAACCCGCATGTGATCCGGTTGCCAGTCAAGTATCGATTTTTTGATTTCTTTCCCGGTCAACCCTTCCAACATTGCTTTTTCAAGTAGTACCGGCAGTTGCTCATCTGAAGCGAATCGCAATGCGGCTATCTGTCCAAAAGATAACCGGTCTTCCACCAATTCCAATCGCTTACCGGTAAGCTGGTAATAGCGCAACCTCATCTCAAGCCGCACTATCCGGTTTTGATTACCAAGGGCATAATGCTGCCGCATCATAATAGCCACCCACAGGATAAACACCAGCACAATGGTGATCCAGGTATAAAACTCGCGCTTCTCCGGATCGTTAAAAATGCGCGTAGTGCTGATAACGATAGCGGCTGTCATTAACGGCAACAGCAAAAAATGGTGAGCGGGGTAAAATTTGACGTGATTCTTAAAGCTTTGCTTACTCATATAAAAAGAGTTGAATGATGAACATGAATTAAACTTATTCGTCCCAAAACGACCACACCCCCCATCCGGGAGGTGTGATCACAAAAGTAACCTCATTATACCAATCTGCTGTTACCAGATAAATTTCACGGAATACAGCGTGCGACCTTTCGCTTCCACGTGCAGGTAATAAACTCCGCCAGCGTATCGGGCAGCTGGCCTCAACGTGTTGTTACCGGCGGTAATGATCTGTCGCAAAAGGGCGCGACCATGGCTATCATAGATCACCGCGACAGTTGCGGGCTCCAGGCCAGCCGGTGCATGTAAGGTTATCGCGGAGCCGGGTACTGATCGATAGGAGAACAGGCTCTCCCCGTTTGCCTGCACAGTGACCACACTACTGTAGCTGTAAGCGCCATCTCGATCAACCTGCTTTAACCGGTAGTAAACGGTTCCCTGCTGTGGATCACGATCCGTAAAATCATAACGGGCTTCGGACTGACCTGAGCCGGTAGCGGCTACCTGACCAATATTGACGAAACCGGATCCACTATTCCGCTCAACCAGGAAATAAGAAGCGTTCACTTCTGACGCCGTGGTCCATTGCAGGGCCACTCCGTCTGCCACCCTTTTCCCGGTAAATGACAACCAGCTTACGGGTAGCGGGATGTTGGCCTGGGCGACAGCAAAAGATGCGACAGGCCCGGTATAACTGGCATAGCTGAGGGTACCGGCGCTTAAATCGACAACGGGTGTGGCCGGCGTGTAATTCCAGTTGGTACCGGCATGGGTCACCAGCCTTGCGGCAGTCAGTGATCCGGTAACCTGTGTAGCCGGATCCCAGCCCAGGGCAACACCCACCTGCCCGGCACCGGTAGTACCAGATGTATTAACAACGTTCCAGGTCAGGTTTACTTTACCGGACCAGTCGACAGCACTGCCGTTGGTGCCACCTTCATAGTAAACACCGTTTGACACCGTCACACCAAAACTGTCTGTAACCGCGGTATTATTTGTCAGCGTCAATGGAGCCGGCATACCTGTGCCTACCGGAAACACGCGGGCAATGCCATTGGACAATGTCTGGTACAACCGACCGCTACCATTTGTCCGGATGTATTTACCCGATGCCGCGTTAATCTGGGTACCAAGAAAACGAAGGTGATTGCTTCCCAGCTCCACCGTTTCATTGAGTGACAGCGAACTGCTGGAGACCAGGCGAAGGTTGTCCCGCAGGGTCATAGCCGATCCGATTGTCAGGGTACCAGCATTGGCATTACCTACCTGGATCTCACTGAATCCATCGGTAAAATTGTTGGTAAAATAACTGGCAGGTAATGCCAGGGTACCCGCACCACCGGCCAGACCAATGCTGGTGCCACCTGTGATGGGTTGTATCATGAGCCGGCCGGCAGAAGAAAGGTTAGCCCCGCCCGCGATCGATAAGCTGTTAGCATAAAGTGACACAGTGCCGGCAGCAGTAGAGTTGAAGTTCCCGTTGATTGTAAGCGACGGACTGTATAAAGTCAGTCCACCCGCAATGGTCAGCGGGGAATTACTGGTCAGGTTGCTGCTGTTTGTCATGACTACCGGCACAAACGATGTTGTGGTCATTCCATCATAATAACCAATGGCCAACCCACCGAGCGAACCCACGTTCAACAGGTTTAACAGGTTGTATTTATCTGCCACATCAAACGTACTGCCGCTGAGTGCTCCGCTGAATGTGATAGCGGCTGGATATGCCCCGCCTTCGGGCAGGAGTGACAGGCGTCCGGTACTGGTCAGGTTGATATTGTTTCCTTCTATATTGTCCCCAACCAACACGACTTCACCCGACCCGGTACTGATGGAACTGCCACTGCTCATGAAATTGATACCGGAGGTACCGCTCGCATTGCCGTTTCCACCCCATACAAACAAGTTTCCACCAGCAGTACTGACAGGTCCGAAAAAGTCAACGGCGTTGAAGTTATTATTCGGCGATCCCACGGAAGGACCATCACCCACTACCAGCCCGTTCCAGTTATAGGATCCTCCATTGCTGTTGCTTCCTCCTACCCATAGATGGCCTCCATTGGTGGTTATCGGATTCACCTGCACGCCGCCATTGTTGTTGTTAATGAAATCACTCCATAGCACTACGTTGAGCCGCCCGGTACCGGATGCAGTGACAGTACCGCTGTTGATCCGCGCAGCCGACTGCATCGTCAGCGTGCCGGTGCCTGCAGTTTTGAAAATCGATGACGTGCCGAGAATGGCCGCGCCGTTGCTGCGGTTTGTGTTGGCTTTAATAAAAATGTCCCCGGTGGCGGAACTGGTCAGGGTGGTTGATAAGGTGACCACCCCACCGAGGAAACTGATGGGGCCCGCGATGGTAACGGCGGTAGTTTCGTGGATGATGTCTCCCGTATTGGTAAACTTCCCGATGGTAAGGCCTGCAATACCATTCGCATCCTGGTCGAATACAAACCAGTTGGTGTTCACATTCTGGAAGGATGCGTCAGCAGGTTCAATGAAGAAGGCACCGGTTCCATTGATATAAGGTTTATCGGTATTATTTGTGGTTGTCCATGCCAGCGTTTCTGCACGGAGGCGAATGTTACCGGTACCTGCATTCAACGTCAGGTAGTCGATATCCAGCTGGCCATTGCCACTGGCATCGGAATCGGCAAACAGGTTGATCAATCCGTTCACGGTACTGATGGTGCGACGGGTAGTTCCATTCGTTATAATACTCCCTTTTGCGTTGACAGCTATATTACCTGCACCGGAAGAAGACAATCCAACTCCGTTCTCCAATGTAAAGTCACTGCAATGGGCAGTGATATTGCCGGCAATATTTAGTGAATTATTCACGGCAATGCCATAGTTCTCCAGTGATTCACCCAATGTGATACTGGATAATGTAGCCGCAAAAGATGGATTGCCAACCCAGCGGATAGTACCACTGTAGCCATTGGAGTAAGCTTCCAGTGTCAGCGATCCGGTGGATTGGAAACGGGTACTTTTTCCGGAAGCATTGCTCAGGCTCCACTGGTCGTTGGCCTGCACGAGGATGTTGGCGGAAGAGTTGGTTACGATGGGAACAATATCCTGCACGGTCACGGCATCTTTACGGTTGCCGATGTACACATCGCCGTAAGCCACGAAAGAATTATTGGTGTTACCCAGGCCACGGATGGTGATGGTGCCGGACTGCGACAACAGCTGGGTAAATACATTGGAATTGGTCGCGGCAAGGCTGAGTCCTACAGCGGCTACCGACGTGGAACCTTCCAGTGAAATACCGCCGCCTGTTGCTGCGGTGGACTGGATCAGAATATTACCATTGGCATTGTTGGCCGTCCATAAACCATGGAAGCCTGCTGCACTGGTAGTGCCTTTCAGGTCAATGGCGGGAGTCAATGTACTGGATGACTCGATGGCAATTGTAGGGGATGCCCCATAGGTGAGTTCCAGGCCATGACCGGTTGAAGAAGTTCCGGTTATAATGATACGTCCGTTGCCGGACAGGATCTTAAGATTGCCCTGCGAGGTCAGTCCCGGGTAGGCATTGCTGTTACTCGTTGCGCCCCGCAGGATGATATCGCCCCCGCTGCTGATCAGGGTAACCACGGTGCCGGTTCCTCCGCGTGGGCCTAGTGTGAGTCCGCCTACATCATTCGCACCATGGTCAGTGCTGTTGGAGCCATTCCATGCAAAACCATCGGGAATCCCATCCCCGCTTGTCCCGCCATTGGCACCATTGTCCGCACCGCCGGCCATCACTATCCGCCCGCCGTTACTCAGGAAACTGGTGCCGGCATTGCAGTAAATAAAATCAGTGACAGTGCCGCCCTGGCTATTGTCCGAATCGGCCCAGAGGATGATATCCAAAGCACCGGCGCTTGAACTGATACTGTTATTGGCTGTCACCCGGATATTGCCGATGTCGCGGAAAGTCAGGCCTGCATTGCCGCCGGCCGTTTTAGCAATCGGTGAACTGATCAGCGTACCTACGCCGGTATTGTTGAGGATTACACTGACGCCCGTATTCAGGTATCCCTGGATCACCGATGTGTGAATCTGTGCAGTGCCTCCGCTTGCGGTGATGGTCACCGGGTTGGTTCCGGATGTCGACCAGTTGGTGCCCACGGTACCGGTCTGGCCGGAAGTAGAAATCACGACTGTCTGGCTATGCGAGGCAACGGCGCCGAGCAGGAGGAATACCAGTAAAATAAGATCCGGTAAATGTTGCCTGCGATAATGAAGCAGGTGCGATGAAATACGCTGGAAGAACTGCACAACGGTGCTGGGAGAATGGGGCATGTTGGGGGTTTTAAAGGTATTGGCCGGTAAATGTATTGTTCTGCTGACCAACTCCCCACTGCCGCATTATTTTTTGACATTTGTCATGTCTTTCGGGTGATGATTAGTCAATTACATGAGTGTTTACCCTTGTTCCTGTATCTGTGGCGCCCAGATCCATCAGTAATTAATCACCCGCTTGAAATACCAACCCCGGGGATCAACCACCGGCCAGGTGTTGCTTTTTATTTTCACCGCTTTTGCCTTGCCTGGAATCACTTCGAGGTGTTCGATACCATGGTCGGTACTAATATCCAGCGGCAGGTTCATCGGTGCATTGTCGGAATATACAAGGAAAGTACCCGGCCAAAGCTGGCGAACTTCAATGTCCAGCGTCCTGGTTGTTTTCAGGAAAAAATCGAAATAAGTTTTGAGCGCAAGACCCGAAGCTTTTGAGAAATGCTTTTCCACATCATCGGTCGAGAGAAAGCGATCGTACGGATAAAGCACATCAGTACAGAGGCTTTTGAGCGCGGGGAAAAAGACTGAGTCCCCAACAACATAACGCAGTGAATGCATAAAAAATGCGCCTTTGTTATAAATATCACCATTATAGGTTTGGGCAACGGTAAGACCCTCCCCTTGTACCACCGGGACTTTGTTTCTGATCCCTGCTTTGATCCCCACCATCGTAGAATCATATCCCGCTTCGCCTTGCATTTCCCGGAAGAATAATGCATCCGCATAGGTGGCGATACCTTCCTGAATCCAGAAGTGCGCCCAGTCGGTATTGGTCACCTTGTTCGCCCACCATTCGTGGGCAAACTCGTGCAGGAGGTTAGCGGAATATTCGAAGTTGCCATACTGGATTGGTGCAGCCGTGTCGCCATAGGTGATCATGGTCTGATGTTCCATTCCGGAATTGGGTACCTGCGCGATTCCCATTTTTTCCTTTACCCAGGGGTACTCCCCGAAATATTTTTCAAGGATGTGGGCATCACGCATTCGGAGTTTCACCAGACGTGCTGCCATGGCGGTGTCGTCGGCCAGGGAGTAGAACTCAACCGGTACTTTGTGGTGATCGATCGTGGTGTAGGTATCGCGCACTACGGCATACTTCGCGATATTGAAAAGGATGCAGTAATTACTGATGGTATAATTGGTTTTCCAATGAAAAGTGCGTTTACCGTTTCTGGGCTTGCTGGTATTTATTAAAATTCCGGGGCCGGCTACGGTTAAATTCCCAGGAACGGTGATGACCAGGTCCACTCCTTCATTTGGTTCATCGCTCGGGTGGTCTTTACAGGGAAACAAAATTTTAGCCCCTTGCAGCTGGGTATTGATGGAAATCCAGGGATTGCCGTGTTTATCGTGCGACCAGGTAAAGCCGCCCTGCCAGGGAGGACGAACGGCTTCCGGGGGTACACCGGAGTACTCGATGCGGACGGTGTGACGGCCTGTTTGTAATGGCCTGGCAACGATAAATAGTGAATCATGCATATGGTTAACAACCTGTTGCTTTTTATCAATCAGTACCCGCGTCACTTTGTAAAAATGCAGGAGATCGAATAGCAGTGAATCGGAAGGTTTGTCCAGGATAAAATCTTTTTCAGCGAAACCCGCGATTGACCTGGTCATGGTGTCAACCTCCAGTGAAAGGGTGTAGTGGCGGATGTCCATGATTGACTGGAGCGGCTTCAGCTTCCCACCGGAGGTTACGTAGCTGATGTCGCGGTCCTGGGTGTGGGCGATGGAATACGTGGTGAAGCTCAGGAGAACAAGGAAAATCCGGCGCATGGCTCTTAGGTTTGTTGGAAGACGAATGGTGATTTTCAAATGTATTGAAATTATTGTTGGAGGTGCGACGCTGGTTTTATAAAACGTCAAATTTCAGTCATCCGTTTTTGTGAATGATTGCGATAGGCTAATGCCAATTTATCCCAAAAATGAATATGATCATCACTCAAATCATCAAATAAGCCACTCTCCTTCTATGTTAAGTGGGAAAAGATTCTCCCAAGACACGCGAACTGTTGAATCAATGCTATGGAACGCCATACGGATGGCCATTACAAAACGATCCTGTATATTTAACAAGTACAAACTCGCAGAGGTTTTCGGTGTTATCTCTGAAAGGTTTGATATAGATCGTTTAAACTAAAAAGCTATGAGACAAATTCTGCTGATATTTCTACTTTGCATTGTCTTAAACAAATCTTACTCACAACATACCGAGGATACAGCGGCTTTGCGGGTATCGTTGGAAACTGCTACGGCGATGATTAGAAAAGCATTTGCAGATGGTGATGCTCACTTGGTGGGTAAATTGCATAGTTTAAACGTTATAAAATACTTCGGTGGTAGTAATGTTATAGTTGGAAGAGATGCTGTGGAACAAGGCGCGAGAGAATGGTTTCAGAACTCGAAGGTTGAATTTCTGGAAAACACGATTGAAAACACAGAGTTCTTTGGAAATGTAGCCATCCAGACGGTGATTTTTTCTGTGAGAACAACTCCCAAAATTGGAGGCAAACCAACTATTGCCCGTGGTCGTTCAATGGTAATTTATGTCAGGGACAAAAATAGCCCAAGTGGCTGGTTGACGGTACGGGAAATTGCCCAGGAAGCACCTCCTGCCAGACCGTAAAGAAATAGATCTCACCCGACCTCTATAACCAACTCCGCTGCCAGTCAATTACCGCCTGCTCGAATTAGCTGCCCGGCCTCTCAATACTCGAGCATGTACTACTATCCGCATCAGGAAAAAAGGAAGGATAATTATGACCGAGCCCCGGAAATTGTCAGGGTTGAACACGCCAGGGAATTTATTCACGACAAAGAATAACAGCACGCCTCCCAGAATTATGGAAATATGCAGGATGATGATGTTTGCGGTAAACACATCGCTGGTACCCTGAGGGGCTGGTTGAAACCAGCCCGCTGCTACCTGCCGGGCAATGGCCAACACAAGAGCAGCATCAAAAAATACATTCCTGAAAAACAGCACCTCTATATTCACTGCTAGCGCGGGAGTATCCCATGCAGCCATAAAACCGAAAAAAACCACTATGAAAACAAAATAGATCGCCAGTAATATAAGACTACCAGCAGTGGGTGATGTTTTGGAACTGGATTCAGGTTGGCCATCTGAAACCGCAGCAGCTGCGGGAGGACGAAGGAAGACCGGTTCAATCAGCACCCTTATCAGTTCATGCCACCAGAAAAAGGTAGATCACATAAAACACAGTGGTCTGCCCATACAGGATAGCAAACAAAGTAAGCACCGTCAGGGCAAACGATTCCCATAGCTCCGGTTGAAATGAAAGTTTGCGCTTGAATAACATGGGTACACCAAAGTAACAGATCCGGTGCACCGAGATAATACCTTCCCGTGGGTATATTGACCAGACCTAGCAAGCCAGTCCCCTTTCACAACAACTTATTCAGCACCCCCCTGATCTCCTTACTCGAAGGCAACGGCGCATTTGCATCCACCACTTTTCCTTCCCGATCCAGGATGGCAAAACGGGGTATACTGACAATGTTCCAGCTCTTGCTGATCCCTGCATTGCTTTTGGTATCGGCCCTGAGCTGGATCTCACCCATGGTCCTCTTGCTGATAAAATTCTTCCACTTTTGCAGGTCAGCATCTTTGTCGAATGATATGCTCACAAACGTGATATCTTTTCCGTGGTATTCTTTTTCAAGTTCAACCAGGCTCGGGATCTCCCTGATGCACGGCCCGCACCATGTTGCCCAGAAATCGATATACACGTATTTGCCTTTGAAGTCTGCAAAAGAAAAAGCCTTGCCGTCCGCATTCACCAGTTTCGCCATCGGTGCTGGCGCGCCGGGCAGCATCTCTTTCATATTGGCATAGCGCTTCTCAATCAGCGCAGTGAGATCGGGATATGGAGAGTCTTTCCCGAACAGCTCCATCGCTTCCGGGCTGTATTTACTCCCCAGACGGAAAGCCATGTATTCATACATTGCCTTGCCAGTCATGGTTTGTTTTACAAATGATTCCATGCTAACGGTGGAGTCGGCATACAGTTCATATTTCTTTTTCATCAGCCCGTCCAGGAAATAAAAATACGCCAGGCCTTTATCGATGCTGTTCTCAGAAGTCTTCACTCCTTTTACAAAATCAAAATATCCGGCTGGCAATTGCGCCTTTTCTGAAGTGTACATCTCATGGGTCTTTGGATAATTGATCCGGGCACTGGCCCATTCCCCATAAAATTTCCAATAATATATTTCCTTCAATGCCGGACTGATCTTGTAAACTTTCGTGATGCTGTCAAGAAACTGGAGTTTTCGTTCGAGCCGGTTATCGGCCAGTTTAGTGAATTCCTCCGGGGAGAAATAGACAGGCTCATGGTAATTGCGCAGCACCTTTTCGCGATAGCTGTTCCAGACCCATTCTTCCTTGTTGACAAACTTATTGTTATCCGATCCCGCACCGGTGAACTTCAACGTATGCTGGATATCCTTCCAGTCGAGCGTCATGCCCAGGCGCTCCTCCGGCTGCAGGTACAAAAATACCATCCGGAATTCAACACCCTCCGACTCCAATGTACTGTCGCCAATACCCGGAAACGGAATCGTATACTTATTTACAGCAGGCACTTTACCGAAGTCAAGGAATACCCGCAAAGGGACTTTTGAATCAACTGTAAAAGTGAAAAGGCCGTTCTTTACCGCTACCGTTTTTTTGACTGATTTCGCCAACACCTGGTAGGGTTCGTAAGTGATGGCCACGCTGTCGGCCTTATAATTCGCCACTTTTCCCTGCAGCACAATATTGCCCGCTGTTGAAGACAACCAGCATCCAACCATCGCTACTAAACACAAGATTCTTTTCATATTATTATAATTAGGGCTGCCTGGTTTAACGCTGAACGCCAGACAGCCCGTTTTTTCAATCTTATTGGTACCCCAGGTTCTGGGTAAGGTTTGGATTGGTGGACCGTGCATCTAAAGGAATTGGATACAGGGTATCGGAAACCTGCCAGTCTGCTTTCTCCGGCCTTCCTTTCAATATAGCATCTGCCCGTTGTGTTCTTTTCAGATCGAACCAACGATGTCCCCACTCGGCAAACAATTCCAGCCGGCGTTGTTTCTCCACTTCAAGCAACAACTCATCTTTGGTCAGACTTGGAGGAAGTGCACCTATCGCCGCGCGGATGCGGATTGCATCAAGGTCACTTGTCCCCTCTGCCAGTTTCTCCTGCTGGATCCTTGCTTCAGCACGGATCAGGAACTGTTCTGCAAAACGCATTACCATCGAATGCTCTGTTACGGGATTAACCGCATCAAACCGCACTTTGTATTTATACGGAAAATAGTGACTGGCGCCAGTGGTGGCCGACTTCCTGTACCCGGTCCAGTTAATAAGTCGGAGGTCATCGGGCTGGAACGACGGGATAAGTGTGATAGTATCCAGGCGGAACAGTGAATTTCCGGTGGGTGTTGATGGCACTGTTACATTCCCTTCCCAGGTGTTGCGTCCACCACCATAATTAATTGACTGCAATTGCCAGATAGCTTCCGCGCTGCCGCCAAGAAACACCCCATTAAGATCATTCATTAAAGTATACCGGCTGTTATTCAACACTTCGGTTGCTTCCGCTTCTGATAAAGACCATTGCTTCGTGTACAGGTAAACCCTTGCAAGCAAAGCGGTAGCTGCCGCTTTATTCGGACGGAATTTGCTGGATGACGGATAGTCATCACCCATCAGACTTTTTGCTTCCTTGAGATCGCTGATTATGTTTGCATATACCAGCTCCTGGGGGTCGCGCGGTTTCACATTATTCTCTACATAATTGGTATTGGTAACCAACGGCACATCACCGAACATATTTACCAGGTAAAAATAAAAGAATGCGCGCTGGAAATACGATTCACCAAGCAGCTGGTCTTTTACAGACGGCGTAAGACCATTTGCATCAGTAAGCCCTGCAATGCAGGAGTTTGCCTGGTAAATGTAGTTATACAGACTGGACCAGTATACGCTTACATACTGACTGCTCGGCAGCAGGTTATTATTCCTGAACACATCATAATTAGCAAAGGCCGAAAAATAATACAAATCATCGGCCTGCATGGCAGACAGGTAACTCATCAACACGTTTGCAAACTGGTAATTAAAGGAGTTCATGTTTGAATACACTCCCGTTACTGCAGCTGTTGCTGTTTTATCATCAGTAAATACAAGCTCGGATACCAGCTGGTCCTGCGGCAGGGGCGTGTCAACATATTTGCTGCAGGAAAAACCAAACATCGAGATAATGGCTATTATTAAAAGAGTCTTTTTTGTCATGATCATTTTTTTAATCCTGGATAATACTTCTGCTAGAAGGTGATTTGAAGTCCGGCAGTAATTGTTTTAACGGGAGGCATGGACAAACCCCTTGTTTCCGGATCAAACCCATCATAGTCAGTAATCGTCAGCAGGTTCTGCCCGAGTACATAAACACTGATATTCGGCACATTCCATTTCCGGGTGAGACTGGACAGGTTATACCGGAGCGATAAATTTCTCAGGCGGATGTAGGATGCATCACCCCACATCGCGCTCGACCTGCGGTATGGATCGTAATCAATATTCCCTGCGGTGGTGGTTGCCCTGGGTATATTGGTAATGTCGCCTGGCTTTCTCCATCTGTTGAGGGCACTCACATCTTTATTATTGTTGAGCGTTCCGTAAGCCGATGAGAGGTAACCATAGTTGAGGCTCGGCCCTTCCTGTTTCACAAACTGGAAAAGGAAATCAAATGCAAATCCTTTATAGGTAAATGTATTACGCAGGCCGCCATAAAAGTCGGGCATGGTTTTACCCAGCACCACGTAATCATTTCCATCGTCGACGGAGCCGTCCTGGTCAACGTCAAGGAACTGTGGCAGGCCAGTGGCCGGATCCACACCGGTAAACTGAAAGCCCTGCACGATAGTAAGCGACTTTCCGATCTCATAGGTTTCCGCATAAGAAGAGGCTTCGAAATCGGGGAAGGCCTTCAATTCATTATGATTGTATGTGTAGTTGAAAGAACTGGTCCAGGAGAAATTGGTTGTCTTTACGTTGATTGTGTTCAGTTCAATTTCAACGCCTGAATTGAGTACGGTTGCGGGAAGGTTATTGGTAAAACCCTCAAACCCGGTCTGCGGCGACAGGGCCTGGTCTACCAGCAGGTTGTCAGAAATATTGCGATAAAAACTGGTGTTTAATAAAATACGGTCCTTCAGGAAACCCAGTTCGATGGCGGCTTCCAGCTTCCGGCTCTCTTCCCATTTAAAAAGTGAGTTAGGAATCCGGCTGGGCGACAGGCCCGCTACACCATCATAAGGATAGCTGGTGCTTCCCCATGAATCCAGGTACTGGTAATCGCCAATGCGGTCGTTACCCGTAATACCCCAGCTTCCCCTCAGTTTTCCGAAACTCAAAATGGAGTTGCCCTCCAGGAAGGCTTCATTGCTGAAGATCCAAGCTGCACCGACTGCACCAAAATTACCGAACCGGTTATCGGGTCCAAACCGGGTGGAACCATCACGTCGGAAGGTCAGGTTCAGGATGTACTTTTCCAACCAGTTATAATTAACCCTTCCGAATACGGAAGTATAACGATAGAGATTGAAAGAAGAGGGCCTGCTTTCCAGGAGCCCGGCAGATTGCATGTTCTCCAATAAGGCATCACTGGAGAAATTACTGGCGGTAACACCGCTACCCTGGCGGCGGCTTTCCTGCCAGGTGCTGCCCAACAGTACCTGCAGTTTACCTTCTGACACTCTCCGGCTATAGTCCAGCTGGGGTTCAACGAGGTAAGTCTGCGCATCCGAGAAACCGAAATAGCTCATACTACCCGTCGCGTTTGCCGGGTTGAAAGTAGCCGTTGGGTAAACCTGCACCTGGTCCATATTGGACTTTGTAAAACCCAGGTTCACTTTAGCATTAAGGCCCGGGAGAATGGTGTATCGCATTATGCCGTTCGCGATGAGGTTATTGGTTTTCGCGGTTGACGTTCTGAGGAAGTAAGCCTCAGGGTTCTGCTCGGTACTAAACCAGTAGTAGTCACCCGTCGCTGTATAGGAAGGATAGTTCGGGGCAAACTCATAATAAGAGGTAAGATCCGATGCCAGCGACTTATCGCTGGTGATGGAATAATTTACCGAAGTGGAAATATTGAACTTGCCATTGAGGGCGGTATGATCCAGGTTAAACAATAACGATCCGCGGGTGAAACCACGGTCATTGGCCTGTACGGAATTTGCATTCCGGTAGGTTCCGCTGACCATG
>SEAD01000232.1 GCA_004173355.1 Chitinophagaceae bacterium
ATCCCATTCTATCCCTCAGAACTTCCAACACTGATGCCCAATAATGCAGTTTCAGCGAAGGAAAGAGTGGTATTGGCGTGGCTGTCGAGAAACCATATAATCCTGTCCGAGTCAGCATGTCTCGGACCCCGGATCTAGGAGTTGCCAAGACTCACCATGGCAAAGTACTATAATCTCCTTGGGAGCATTATTGCGACCGGGGTGTAATAGCCTCTCGTCATTCATTAAACGGTAGATCTCGGTCGACTGGGGCGGCATCCTTGAATCGGGGGACAGGATATGTCTCGAGTTTTGCGACCCGGCCCCAATGTTGCCCGTCAAATTCGGTTTTTCGGGCGCTGGCGATGTTGAGCTCGAGCCCGATGATGAGGATGAGGATGTCCCAGAGCTGGAACTAGCACCAGAGCTAGAATCCAGAGTCCGTGCGCTGGCCGAAAGGGGAGCAGCGCCTTTCATCAATGGCTGAGCCTTTCCTTTGCCCTTCCACGCCGACTTGACTACTGGTTGGTCGATCCAGCGCTGAAATAGATGTTTGGCCAATTGGACATATCGAAACGGTGATAAAGTCGCGCCCATTATGAGGTTGTTGATCGAGAGAGAAGGAGTCTATTGAGGTATGCGAGTCATGTATAGTGCTGGGTATATGATGTAGGGGGCAAGGTGAATGTTAATGTTTCGGTTACCGGTTGTCTGCTTTTGGGGAATTTATTATTATTGATACCAACTGAACCTTATGACGCGTTACTGAACGGAAGCAATTTGGAATTTGTAGGTATCTGGCAATGGATTTGCCCTTCCCCGATTATCAGTTTTTCCCATTGAATCCCACCTTTTCCAGGTCTGTCCGGGGCGGCCCGCAGACTACCTTTCCCGATACGTCGAACCGCCCGCCATGGCAGGGACAATCCCAACTTTTTTCCGCGGCATTGAACTTGACCGTGCATCCTGCATGGGGACAAATAGGATTCAACGCTGTAACCTTTCCGTTCACATCTTTGTACAGCGCCAGTTTTTTGCCGTCAAATTCGGCAATCCTGCCCTCCCCTCTGCCGAGCTGCGAGAGTTTTTCCAGTTCCTGGATCCCGAGGCGATCGGCTACAAATCGCCAGGCCACGTCCGTATTTTCCTTCACAAATTCGGTAAAGCCGGCAACCGGCTTCAGTCTTGAAGGGGAAAAGAGCCCTTCGAACCTGTTGTCGATCCCTAAAACCATGTCGGAGATGATCTTGGCAGCAATAGTACCGAACATCATCCCGTTCCCGTTGAAACCCGTTGCGATATATACATGCTCGTTCAGCAAACCGATATAGGGAAGCCCATCTACCGGAACGTAGTACTGGGAGGACCACTTATAGGGTATGGATTTTATGCTGTAATATTTCCGGGCGTAAGTCTCCAGATCCGAAAAAGCCTGTTCCGGGTCTCCATGGCCTGTTTTGTGGTCCGCTCCTCCAAGAATCAGACATTTTTTTCCGTCGACCTCGTGCGTACGGAAATAATGGTAGGGCTCCTGCATATCATAGGCAAGGCCGGAAGGGTAACCATCATCCTGCAGTTCTATGCCCAGCACGTAGCTTCGGTAGGGGGCGCATCGAAAACTGAAGGAGGTAATGCCCGGAGGGATATGCGTGGCATGAACCAAATCCCGCCCCCGAAGCTTAACACTACCGATATGGACATCGATATGCCCGTCCATCTCGTCATGGTTGCTTACAAAACTGTCCTCCAGAATTTTTCCTCCCAGGCCAATAAATGCACCGGCCAGCCCCATGATATATTTCATGGGATGGAACTGGCCCTGACCGGAAAACCTGATTGCCTTTTCAAATGGAACCGGGACATCGTTGATCTCCGATTCGCCCACTTCAATTCCAGCTCTTTGCGATGCCTGCAAAATTTCCTCCAACTGCTGGGTCTGTTTGCCATTCTCGGAGAAGAGGTAGCCGTCCTTGGATTCCAGCTCGCAGTCAATGCCGTACTCGCCGGTCAGCGAAGCGATTATCGACATGGCCTGCTTGCCGGCCTCGGCAAGCTCCATTGCCGCAGCCTTGCCAAAGTCGCTTTCCACTTCCGGGTAGGTGGCATCAAAAAAAGTATTCAGGTGCGCACTGGTTCCCCCGGAAGTACCAAAACCGATTTTTCCCGCTTCGACAACTAGGCACCTTTTCCCTTCCCGCTGCAGCAACAGTGCCGTGGTCAGACCTGTTATGCCCGCACCGACAATGATCACATCATAAATTTTTTCCGCATTCGAGCCATCAGCTTCTGTGCCGAAGGATTTTTCAACGTTTTGCCATGGACTGATGGTATTTGAATCCCGCGGACTGGTCATATTGCTTTTTTCCATAGGTATGATTTTATTGCTCAAAATTAGTAACGCAGTTAAGTTGCTTCATGGTAATCTTAGCTTTGCATCAGTCACGTACTTCACAGCTGGCGATCCTGACCACAAAGTTCTATGTACCTACTTTATGGCTTCAAACAAACCGTAAGTCTCTAATTATCTGCCGGTCTTTGCTGCTTATCCATCATCGCGGCCTGCGCGCTGTCGGGCGTAACATTTCCCATTGCAACGTTCAGCTTGTTCTTGAAACCAGAGACGACCATGTCCTTGCCTGCCATCAGTGCCTCATACCCATCCTTTGCCACGTCGGCCGGATCGGCCAGTTCCCCTTCCTGCACCACCTTGGAGGATTCCATCCCCGCAACTCGGAAAAAATCGGTATCTGTTGCTCCCGGTAGCAGCGAGGTGAGCGTAACTCCGGTATCCTTGAGCTCATGGTTGACCGCCTCGTTGAAAGAATGCACAAAGGCCTTTGTACCATGGTAGACCGCCTGCCATGGCCCTGGAGTCTTCCCTGCAATCGAGGCCACATTCAGCACCTTACCGCTGCCCCTTTCCACCATGTCCTTTACAAACAATTTGGTAAGGGTTACAAGTGAGATAATATTCAGGTGGATTATTTTTACCTCATCTTCCATCGCGTTGTCAACAAACCTACCATATACTCCCTGTCCGGCATCGTTAACCAGTACATCTATACGGATTCCGGTAGCAAGGACCTTCTCGTAAAGCTCTTTTGCCGATCCCGGCTGGAAAAGATCCGTGGGTATGGTTAGTACTTCGACAGCCCCCTCGCTTTTCAGCAAAGCTGCAGTAGCGGATAATTGGTTCTCGTTCCTTGAAGCTAAAATCAATTGATAATTGTCGCGGGCGAACAGTCTGGCCAGTTCAAGCCCTATCCCACTGGTGGCACCAGTCAGGAGCGCATATTTTTGGTCTTTCATGGTATACTATGCTTAGTGAATATTTATTGTTTTCAAATAGTCAACAAGCAATTTCCAAAACTGTTTAATCAATTGACATTATCGGAAGATACTTACCAGAGGCAGTACCCGCATGTTCAAATTTTCAAAGCAATGGATTCATGCGATTGACGGCAAACCGTAGCTGGTTTTATGACCTAAAGCCAGTCCAGAAATGCCCTGAACCTGTTCCGGTAGACGTACACCCAGGAATAGGCCATAATAACCACCGTGTTCCTGGTACTGCCGATCGAGCAGTCAACGGTCCTGTCGCCGTTAAAGGATTTCACCTTGAACAGTACTCCGCCAAATACAAATTTCTGCCCGACCTTCAATGTGCCTAACGTTGTCCCTTTCATTTTGCAAATCAAGCAAATTGCAACCGCTAAAATCTACGGATTCCCGTAAAAAGAAAATGCAACAGGCAAAGAACCGGAGGCCTTAAGATACCGTCACCCTTCGAATATCGTTCAAACCCCGAAGGAAAGCCACTATAACAATACTAAAAAAATCAGATGATTTTCGGCCACGCAGCTCCCTTTAGGAAAACCATCTAGAACTATTCATCGGTATTCAGCGGCAGCACAAGTCCGATATCGTTGTTGGGCCTGTCCTTCCTGTGCACCGTATTCACCCTTTTGGATACCCTGGTCCTTTTCATCAGACTGTCCGGATAAGGAACGCACATCGAAAGCTTATCGCTTGGCAAAATACCTTTGTCCAGCCAGGCCTTTTCCCTGTTTCTTGGCAAAATCACCGGCATTCTCTGCTTCTGGTAATGGATCTCCGCTACGGTCGTATTGGCAACGGTGGTCATAATTCCGTAGGTCCTGAAGCGCTCCTTTGTTTCAGGGTCCTCCCACTGCGACCAAAGCCCGGCAAAACAGAAAGTCTTGCGCTCGGTGGTAAAATGCCAGGGCTGGCGCTCGGGCTTTGCGTCGAACCACTCGTAGAACCCATCGGCAATGATAAGGCAGGTCTTCTGGTTAACCAGCAAAGGCCTGAACATCCTGGAAGTCAGTACATCCTCGCTCCTGATGTTCCAGGTATCGT
>SEAD01000233.1 GCA_004173355.1 Chitinophagaceae bacterium
TCGTGTACATTGATCTGGAATTTGATACCGGTATCTTCCAGGAAGCTATAGGTTTTTTCATTCCAGGCCACATCGAGCGTCTGGTCCTGGTTTCGTTCCTGGTCATAGTACCCATACTTCCACAGGATACCGATCCCGATCAGGTTCTGGCCAAGTTCATATGCACTGCGCAGGTGTGAGCCGGCAAGGAACCCAAGACCACCACTGTAAATTTTTAATGGCTGGTGGATCGCAAATTCCATGGAGAAATAAGCGACCTTTTTTGAATACGCCGGATCAATTGAATACGGAACTGAATACTTATCAAAACTCATATGTGTTCTTTTTACACGAAGCCACAATATATAGTAATATTTGCAAAGGCTTCCACTTTAACAATCAGGTAATGCAGTGGCTGGTGCCGGGGGCTACCGGCCGGCCTCGACGGCATCATTTATTTTTTCGGGCTTTTTTTGGGTTTGGGGGATTTCTTTTTTGCAAAGGAACCATTGAATGAGCAGCGGAGCCCGCGATGCGCACCGCAACCATCGATTTCCTTTATCGTCACGGCATTGGCGCTGAATGTAAACAGGATGGAGCAGGGGTCACCCGACAGCCTGTATTCCGCTGTGGTAGCGCTTCGCAGGATTGCCTCCCCTTTCAGTTCACCTGTACAGTCGGCCCCCTTTTCAAAATGCAGGAAGAAGTCGAGCCGGTCGGATTTCCTTCCGTCCCGGAACGATACGATATTGTTTTTGCCGGTACCATAATCGGCGCTGAATTTATGTTTGCGGGAAAATGTATCGATCGGATTGACCAGTTCCGGCTGTTTATCGTCCAGTGCATCGGTATACACCAGCCCGAATCCGGGAATTGAGGGATCAAAGGAAAACACATCCTTGCCCTCGCTGATGGTACCATCATTATTGCGGCGGGTGATGTTTTTATAGATTGCCCCTTTACGGTCAAACTGTGACGATTGCTGAGTATTGGCGGAATTGTCCGGCTGGATAAAATTCATGGATGCCAGCAGGTGCTCTTTCTTATCAAATGCAAAAACCCATGCAGCCTTTTTATCAGCCGCCACTGATTTTACAAAGAGATAGGTGATATCCCCATTGACCCTGGCCACGGGGAAAATTTTTGGCTTCGTCTTTCCAAACAGGCGCTGCTGCATGGAATCAGGTACAAACTGCAGCAGCAATTTCGGCGCAAGGGCGGCAGAATCTTTTTCCTTTTTTGCAAAACTGGTATCTGAAATGTTCAGCGGCAGCGAGGCTTCGGGAAACAACCCGCTGAAGGCCTTGAAGGATACCGGTTCATCGCCGTCGAGGGATGCCGGCTCCGGGGATTTACAGCCCATAGAAAACAGGAGTATAAGGAAAAGCAGGCGGTAAATGCACTTCATAAGATCATTTGTGATTTTAACCTTTTGGCAATTTAGGGGTTTCCCGCTGTACAGGCAATTCAAATCTCGTCCGGCACCGGATTTGGCAGGCCGGATAATTAAATTTAGGTTTGTCTAAAATAAGATTTAGTTGTGAGCAACTACTCCACGAGCGAAGAGAACTACATAAAGGCCATTTACCATCTCCAGCCGGAAGGCGTTGTGACCACCAATGAACTCGCTGCGGAGCTGAATACACGCGCGGCATCGGTTACAGGGATGATGAAAAAGCTCCGTTCCAAAAAACTGGTGCATTATGAATCCTACAAGGGTTTCCGGCTGACCAGTGAAGGGCGTAAGCTGGCATTGATGATCGTCCGCAGGCACAGGCTCTGGGAATTTTTCCTTGCAGAAAAACTGAAGTTCAGCTGGGATGAGGTACATGTGGTAGCGGAGGAAATGGAACATGTAAGCAGCAAAAAACTGATCGACAAACTGGATGAGTTCCTGGGTTTTCCCCGCACCGATCCACATGGCGATCCGATACCCGATGCGAATGGCCGGATCGAAGTGGTGCGCAGTATCTGCCTCACTGAACTGCCTCTGAACACCGCCTCCACCGTGGCCTATGTGAGTGACCAGTCCACCGGTATGCTCGAACTGCTCGGCCATAAAAAGATTGCCATCGGTACCGCACTCGAAGTCAAAAAGAAATTCAGTTTCGACAACTCCATGGAAATACGCATCCGCCAGCAGCCGGTAACAACCATCAGTGGTGAACTGGCAAAAAACATTTTTGTGAAATACGATGAGTAATATACATCCCGACAAGTCACTGGGTGAAGTGCATGAATCAGTGGACACCACCCGTCCCAACCGTTCCGCATTACGCAAGGTAATGGCCTTTATGGGGCCAGCCTACCTGGTCAGCGTAGGATATATGGATCCGGGCAACTGGGCCACCGACCTTGCAGGTGGCAGCCAGTTCGGCTACAGCCTTATCTGGGTGTTGCTGATGAGTAACCTGATGGCCCTGCTGCTCCAGAGTTTATCTGCGCGGCTTGGAATCGTCCGCCGGCGTGACCTGGCGCAGGCCAACCGGGAAACCTATCCGAAGCCTGTCAATTTTGCGCTGTACCTGCTGGCAGAAGTGGCCATCGCAGCCACCGATCTGGCTGAAGTGCTCGGGATGGCAATCGGACTACAGCTGCTCACGGGCTTACCGCTGATCTGGGGCGTGCTTATCACGGTACTCGACACCTTCCTGCTGCTCCTCCTGCAGAAACTGGGTATGCGCAAGATGGAAGCCTTTATTATCGTGCTGGTATTTATCATCGGCTGCTCCTTCCTCATCGAAATCATCCTGGCCAAACCAGACCTGTCAGAAGTGGTGAAAGGGTTTGTGCCATCGCTCCCCGCCGATAAGGTAATGCATGATAAAGCCCTCTTTATTGCAATCGGGATAATCGGTGCCACGGTGATGCCACATAACCTTTACCTGCACTCGGCACTGGTGCAATCGCGCAAGATTAAACGGGATGAAGCCGGGATCCGCCGGGCCATCCGCCTGAATTTCCTCGACACCACCATCGCACTGAATCTTGCATTCCTGGTCAATGCAGCCATCCTTATCCTTGCAGCTGCGGTATTCTTTACATCCGGCCGCACCGAAGTGGCAGAGATCAAGGATGCGCATCACCTGCTTGATTCACTGCTGGGGACCAGTCTCGCCCCCGCCCTCTTCGCCATCGCACTTATAGCCGCCGGGCAGAGTTCGACCGTCACCGGTACACTCGCAGGGCAGATCGTGATGGAAGGATATCTCCGCATCCGCATCAATCCGTGGATGCGCAGGCTGCTGACCCGCGTGATTGCCATCGTACCGGCTGTGATCGTCATCCTGATCAACGGGGAGGAAGACATCGACCAGCTCCTGATCTTCAGCCAGGTGGTCCTGAGCCTCCAGCTCGGGTTTGCCATCATACCACTGATCCATTTTGTGAGTGATAAAAAGACCATGGGCACATTTGTAATCAAACCGGTTGTACAGGTGGCCGCATGGGTAGTCACCGCCGTACTGGTATACCTCAACCTGAGCATGGTCGGCGGACAGGCCGCAGACTTTTTCCGGGAACCGGGTAACACCTGGTGGAAAATCCTGGCGGTGCTGGCCGGGATCAGTTTTATCGGGCTGCTGGTCATTACCATTGTATACCCGCTGTTGAAAAAACGATGGGCGAGCCGACATGCACAACTGCATACCGAACCGGCTGATCTTGGCACACTCGCGGTACCGGCACATAAACGTATTGCGGTGGCTCTCGACTTCAGTGCAAATGACAGCAAAATACTGGCTTATGCCATGGGACAGGGATCGGCAGATGCATCTTATGTACTGATCCATATCGTGGAGAGTGTATCGGCGCGGGTCTTTGAACACGACAGTGATGATCTTGAAACCCAGAAGGACAGGGAACACCTGCTGAATTACGAAAAACAGCTGAAGGCAAAAGGTATCCGCGCGGAAGCGCGCCTCGGGTTCGGTGACCGCGCCAAACAGATCGTACAGGTGGTCACCGAAACCAATGCCGACATGCTCGTGATCGGTGCACACGGGCATAGCGGGATCCGCGACCTGATCTATGGCCAGACGATCAATACCGTAAGGCATGAACTGAAAATCCCGGTACTCGTGGTGAATGTAAATGCACCGGTTTAGGCGGCGTCCTTGCGGGAATGCGTGCGCGGCAGGTGTTTGAACCGGCTGAATGTTTCCGGTTTAATATTGAGGTAGGTGGCCAGGTACTTCTGGGGGACCCGCTGCAGGAGTTCAGGGTTCCGGTCCACGAAGTGCAGGAAACGCTCCCGCGGGGTCATCTTGATCATCTGCATCTGCCAGCGATCCTTGATCACCATGGTATGGGTAATGATAAGACGTCCGAGATGTTCCATCTTTTTGGATTTGCGGTACACCTCCTCCAGATCGTCATA